>JANMSG010001151.1:0-5713 GCA_031389065.1 Acidobacteriota bacterium
GCAGGCATACTTGACCATCTCGGCTTCCTTGATGCCGACGGTCAGCACCGGTGCATCTATATTTGAGTAGAGCCGCCGCAGGAGGCCCACCGTATCCTCGTCATCCGTACCGATTAGAGTAAAGGGAGGATTATTGAAGTCGTAGATTGAGGTCCCTTCGCGCAAGAATTCAGGATTGATCGCAACCCCAAAGTCGCGTCCCACGCGTTTGCCGGAATAAACCTCCAGCGTCGGTATCACCGTTTCGTTGATGGTGCCTGGCAACATGGTGCTGCGAATGGCAACCACGTGATAGCGAGCCTTAGATTCGAGTGCCTCGCCAATCTGCTGGCAGACACGTTTGATAAAAGTAAGATCCAGACTGCCATTATGATTTGCAGGCGTTCCCACACATACCAAGGAGATATCTGAATTGTGAACCGCTTCCAAGATGTCTGTTGTGGCTCGCAGACGTTTCTCTTTCTGTGCAGTTTTGATGAGATCTTCTATGCCTTGCTCAACAATAGGACTGCGCCCTTCGTTGATAATGTCCACCTTCAGTTGATTGGAATCAACGCCAATTACTTCATGACCTTTGTCGGCAAAACAAGCGGCTGAAACGCAACCGACATAGCCCAATCCAAAAATACTTAAACGCATTGCCTCTTCCCTCTCTAAGGCGAGCCGAAGCCCTCTTCAAATTTAGTAATGGAAATTTTCTTATGCCGCTCGCGCCGTCAGAGTCTTCCTCTGCACGCGCTCACAGACCTGCGCAAATGCAGCGGCGACGCGGTTCCACCCGAACTGTTCGCATACCACTTCTCTAGCGGTTTGACCGAGCCTTTCGGCGAATGCTTTCTCCTGCAACACAGCGACAACGGCTTGTGCGAAGGCTTGCGGAGCATCGGCAATCAGCAAATCTTCCCCGTTGCGTATGGCTAAACCTTCTGCGCCAATGGTTGTCGAAATCACAGGCTTTGCCATCGCCATCGCCTCATAAATCTTCAGCCGTGTGCCGCCGCCTACGCGAATTGGCACAATGTAAGCCGCCGCCGTATCAATGTAAGGTCGCACATCGTCTACACGACCTGTGACGTTGATTCGCGGATTGGCTTCAGCAATTGCAGAAAGACGAGTTGTCGGGTTACGACCGACAACATTGAGCGTAACTTCAGGGATCTGAGCCGCGATGTGAGGCAGGATCTCTTCGGAAAAATAGACCATGGCATCTTCATTCGGCATCCAGTCCATAGAGCCTGTGAAAACCAATTCGTAAGGGTTCGGAACTTTTTGAATCGGCTCGAAATAATTGGTATCCACACCTGTCGGAATATCATAAACCCGCTCGACAGCAAATTCTTTCTGCATCATATCCCGATCCACATCAGAGACCGCGACGACGGAATCGAATTTCTGGCAAGCTTTGCGCTCATAATTGTGCATTTTGCGCCATTGATTGAAGAAGAATGCTTTCTTCAATTTATTGGCCTCGTTCTGGAAATGTCGCTCCCAGATGACCGCCTCGACGTTATGCTGAAACAAGACTGTCGGGACAGAGATTGGGTCAGGCAAATTGACGCTGGGTGTGAGAAAGTCGCAAACCACAACGTCATAATCGAACTGGAGCAATTCATTTTTGATGGCAGACTGCATTGCCGCCGAACGATACCTTTGAATCGCATAAGGCAAGGGCGAACCTAGATTCAGACCTAACTCATAATAAAAGCCTGTGCTGAATTTATTCGCCGCCCGATGTGGGATAGGGATCAGGCGATGACAATATTCATCTGCCAATTCAAAGGATTCTTTCGGGTCGTCAGGATCGCAAAGCGTCAGATACGTGATGAAGTGATCACGCTTGAGTTGCTTGAGCATCTGATAGGTGCGAATCTTTCCGCCTTTGTCCACAGGATGAAGTAATTCGGTTTTTAACCAGAGTATCTTCATAAAATTCCTTTCTTCCCACTTGCCGCGTTTCTACGACTCATCGTTAAAACGATTGTTCTTGGCTGCCGCACTTGTTTGAATGCGCTACCACACAATGGAGCTTGCCGACTTTGGTAATTATCGTAGTCAGCAAATCCCGCCTCTTTTAATAAACTTCCAATCGTACTTTTTGTGTAAAAGAAAACCAGACAATCTCTGACAACAAGTCTGGCTTTGCGCCTGGGAGCGCGCCAGGTCCATACCCTGGGGAAGGAAAGGATGGCTTTGCCCTTGTCCCACCGATGAATCCCATCAGGCACACTCCTTTTGTGTCGTACTGCTCAAACTTTTCAGGGTAGCGCCAGAGAGCGATGCTTTGGTGCTTTGCGCCCCTGCCATGGCGACGGCAGGTTGACGGATTTCGCCAAGATTTTTATTGATATCTTCCCCGTCAATAAAGCGACGTTGCCAGATTTCAAAATTGATTAATGCCCAGAGCCGCTCGTCATGGTTTTCGCCGCTCATATGACGAGCCACTACATTCTGCACATAGTCTGCATTGAAGATACCGCGCTGAAGGGCTCGCGGACTGAGCACATAATCATCAACGATATGCCGGAAAGCGCCGCGCAACCACGCGCCTACAGGAACCGGAAAGCCCATCTTCTTGCGTGTGAGAATCTCTTTCGGCAGTTGATTGCGCATGGCTTGTCGCAAGATATATTTCGTCGTCAGCCCTTTGAGCTTCATCTTTACAGGGAGGCGTGCGGCAAACTCTACCAGTTTGTGATCCAAAAACGGCACACGGCTTTCAATCGAAGCCGCCATGCTCATTTGATCCTGTTTCATCAACAATTCGTGCAAATACGTCTTCAAATCTGTGGCAAGCAGTTTGTCAAGCATCGCTTCCGCGTTCGAGCCATTCAGGTGTTCAAGAGAGACCTTGTAAGGGTGGCTTTGTTGCATTCGCTCGCCGGTTTCGTCTGTAAACAGCGAAGGTTGCATAGCCCTTGAAAAGACTGAGAAGTTATCGAAGTAAATCTCTTCAATATTGGGCGCAAGGCTCAAGAATGACCGCACAAGTTTGCGTTTGACAGGTGAGCCATCAGACATCCCTGCAATTAACTTTTTGATAGCCAGCCGCAGACTTTGCGGCGTGAGTTGATGATAGGCGCGACCAAACTGGAGGTTGAGCATGGTTGTGCGATATTTGCCGTAGCCGGCCAGCAGTTCATCGCTGCCTTCGCCTGTCAATACAACCTTGACATGTTCACTCGCCAGCTTTGAAACAAAATAGAGCGGCAAGCTCGACGGATGAGCAATCGGCTCGTCTTCTTGATAAACCAGCGCCGGTAACGCGTCAAAAAACTGCTCCGGACTGACGACAATTTCGTGATGCTCGGTGCCAAAAGCTTGCGCGACCATTCGCGCATAACCAAGCTCGTTTGCCTCGCGCTCGGCAAAGGCTACGGAAAAGGTTTTGATTGGCTCGCGCACCATCTGACTCATTGCCGCAACGATAGCGCTCGAATCTATGCCGCCGGACAGAAACATTCCGAGTGGCACATCTGCCATTAAACGCAGCCGCACAGACTCATTGAATAGTTCTAAAAATTGCTCGGTATATTGCGCTTCGCTTAGTTGTTCTTCGCTCTTTTCAAAGCTCACATCCCAGTAGCGCTCGATTTTTACCTGCCCTTCGTTCCACACCAACGTATGTCCGGGCATCAAGCGTTTGACACCGCAAAACATGGTCTCTTCGCCAGAGGTGTAGCGATTCGCAGCATAATCAGCCAGCGCGTTGTAATTCAATTCGGGGCGCACCGCACCCGCTTCAATGAGGGCTTTGATTTCCGACGCAAAATAGATAACCCCGTCATCGGTCAGGTGATAATAGAGCGGCTTGACTCCCAGACGATCTCGCGCCAGCAAGAGCCTCTGTTGGTTTTGATCCCAGATGGCAAAAGCAAACATGCCGCGCAATTCTTCAACAGCCCGAGCCCCGCGTTCCTCGTAAAGGTGGATGATGGTTTCCGTATCGCTGGCGCTCGCATACCTGTGACCGCGTGCTTCTAAGCCTGGGCGCAAGTCTCTGTGGTTGTAGATTTCTCCGTTGAAAATAATCTGAATCGTTCCGTCTTCATTGGTCATCGGTTGCTTGCCGCCGCTCAGGTCAACGATGGAAAGGCGACGATGACCCAGTCCGACTGAGCCATTCATAAAGATGCCTGCCTCATCTGGTCCGCGATGCGTCAGCGCATCGCGCATACGAATGAGTCTTGCTTCCTCAATGCTGAGTGACATTTTTTTTGGCGCGGCAATGCCGCATATTCCGCACATATTCTTTCCGCCTTACAAACCGGTTTCTGCCAATCGCCATTGCCCCGCATCGTTAATAAACGACGCGCTTCGTTGCTCTGAACCGAGCCTGAAGCTGGTTCCGCAAAGGATGATTTTTTGCAAGGGATTGGTAATTTTGACACTGAAGCTTTTCGCCCCTATGACAGAGATTTCCAGATGATCCGCATGGAACTCAATCACGCAATGATTGATGATCTGCGTAGACTGCAAGGTGAGGTTGTCTGCGACCTTGAGTTCTTTTCCTTTTATGAAGCAGGCGCGTACCAACCGGCTGCCAACGAATCGCGCCCAAGCCATAGAAGCAATAGCGCTCAAGCCCTGGCATTCGACCGTTTCCCTCCCGTTGCCTGCGACCACGACATCGCGCGAATCGCCTAGCGTAACAACAAAGGCTCCGGAGTCTGTGGCACCTGTAGGTTGCCGCTCGACGCGGGTGCCTTGGTTTTTTGCGCTGAAAGGTAGAATAAAACTCATAATTTCCTGATCTCTTTCTCCTCGAACTTCGATGACGCCAACCGGAGCCGCTTCACGATTGCCGTAAGCGCGCGATACCCAACCCTGCTCAATCCGTGTACTCGCCATTTGGTTATGGAAAGCCTTAATCGCCAACTTCTGCCCCTTGCGATTGGCGATTCTGATTTGATTGTCGCTCGCGATTGCCGTGCAGGTAGCTGGGAAATGGTAATAGACGGCGTAATCGTGTATGCCTTGCGCGGCGAAATCATCCCGCACCAGGAGATATGCAGGTAGCGAGCTATCGCTGTCTCGTTTCAGAAAAAGAAGGGCGCGGCTATGCGTGACAGGATCAGGCAGTCGCTGGTAGCCGTCGTGCGAACCCTCGAAATAAGCAAAGCTTTTTTCGGCAATAGATTGGTGCGCCTTTGACGAGGCGACCTGATTCCAGGAAAAAGTTCCTGCGAGTTCAGATTGCGACAGACCATCAACCGTTGCCGTGTTATGCGCTGCAGTGTTGCGGAAGGAGTCGCGCATTTGAGCATCTGCTGTATAGGTAAAAGTGCCTGGGTCAACCAACCAGGTCGCGCCCATTGCGGCAAATTCAAAGGCAAGAGCATCAGCATGCGCGTGCCCGCAGTTGTAAACTCCATGCGGTCCGCAATCCATCAAAACATAGTTTGAATCCCGCCACCAACCATCGCGCATGACGTAATAGCCGCTATCTGTGAAAGCGCGATCCTGCGGAACCGGCAGGGTCACTTCAATCTGGTTATAGCGGTCAAGCCATTCAGGTCCCAACAACCAGAGAGTTTCGGCGGTCGCCTCGCCAGCCACGAATTTCCAATCACCGCGCCCGAATAAGGCTGCGCCAGTTGCCAGCGTATCGCGGAAATCATCTGTCGCTCTATTGCTCAGTTTGACCAATCGCCCGCCATCATCATCTCCTATCAAGGGCGAAGTGCCATCTGGTCTGGTAATCCACATCAAGTGA
>JANMSG010000568.1:0-5970 GCA_031389065.1 Acidobacteriota bacterium
AAGGCCGTATCACGGGTTGTCGAGGTGTCGTCGCAAAAGGGAGAGAATCCGCAGTCGTCCGTCGTGCCAAGTTGTTCAACAGGAATGTACTGCGCCGCTTCTAAGACCCGATCTCGAACTTCCTCCGGAGTCTCGATGTGAGCATCAATCGGCGCGACGACGCCGACGAAGACCCGCTGGTCCGCTTTCATGTAATCTCGGATGATTTTCAGAACCCGAATTCGGTCCTTCTCGCCGGCGAGGGCAATGTAAAAGCTGCCTACCATCAACTCGAACAGACTTGGGAGTAGCTCGGAGTAGTCTACGTCCGCACTGTGTGTCGAATCACGGTCGCCACCCGGACACGTATGAACGCCGATTCGTTGGCGATCTTCGGCGGAGAATCGTGACAATGCGAGGTTGTTTAGATCGATGAAGCTATGGAGGAGATCCCCCGAAGGGTCAATCTTGACCGCCAGCCGTCCTTCCGTGAAGTCGATCTGCACTTTGTGCGCACCTTTTTGCAGGCAGGCGCGGACCTCGGTCTCGTGCTCGCGAAGCAGGTCATCAATGAACTGCTCGCGGGAGTAGCCAGGGATCTCGTCGGGCGGGTACATAAGGCTCAGAGCAGAGGGCGAGATAACCGCCTGTTTCACTGGCACTTGGGCGTAGCGCAGAGCCACATCCAGGTAGCTGTCCGCGTGTCTCTTGTAACGGAAAGGGCCGCCTGTCAACTGCGGCATACGGCGGACGTGACCGGCGGCAAACGGAATCCTGAAGCCGTCCGGGGCAGTGTTCGGCAGTCCGTGCACGCAGTACGTCCAGAAATTGTGATACTTTCTCTGCTCGCCATCGGTGATTACCGGCGAGCCTGTGGCCTCGAATCGCTTGATGGTGTCGCGGATCGCCTCATCGTAGAGGGGCTCCAATGCCGGGTCCGTGCCGTCTCCCGTGGCGACCGCCTCGATCAGCGCAAGAGGTCTTGGAATACTCCCGATTGGCTCGGTTGGGATTGTCATACGCTACCTCGCTTTTGTGTTTTTTCGCGCCCACAGTACGGCATACACAAAATGAATCATCCTTCGTTCGGCTAGGGGTGAATTGTACCACTTGGCGAGCTAAGAAGTTTACTCTTGCACAGCTTTCTGAGCTAAAATTCTGATTACCGACATTCTACCTATCTTGAACTGACGAGCGATTTCAGATTTGCTCTCGCTTTCTTAAAAACCGTTTCACCGCTTTGCTGCTGGCTGTGGTCTGGCGTGTCGCTTACCGTTTTCCTGAGCCGGGGTGATGTCTGCTTTCATTCGCTCACGCAAGATGTCGCTCTCTAACTCGTCAAAGACCACTTCTCAACACCGTGTTCTCGTTTTGTTCTACAACTCGAATTTAGCTTTCATTTGCTCTTTGTGCAGTGGGGATGGAGACGAACCAGGCGCTGATGCCCAGAATTCCTACTATCGAAGCAAGCGTATAAAACATCATCGCGTAAGAGCCGGTTCTCGCTACGCATTCCGCCAAAAGCAAGGGTCCGATTGCCGAAGCAAGCACGGTGAGAGTTTGCGCTGCACCTTGAATTTTACCGAGGTGTGCGCGACCAAAAGCGGCGCTCCAAAAGGAGAAAAAGAGCACGATGACGAACCCTCCGGCAAGGCCCATCACCACAGCATAAATCACCACGTGTGCAAAGGTGCGGACGTGCGGCAGCGCCAATAAAGAAGCCATCAAAAGTCCCATTGCCAGAGCCATCAGGCGATTCATTGACCACTTCGCCGCCAGCCAGCCGCCGAGGAAATTGCCGACCAGAGAGGTCAATGCCGTGATCACTAAAGAATAACTATAGGTAGTTTTGTCGAATCCCAACTCGATGAGAATTGATTCGTTAAAAAGCGCGATGCCGGAAGCGATTAATCCATAGGTGGCGCTCGACAAGGCGAAGACCCAGAAGGCTGGCGTGCCTAAAGCTTGGCGCAGCGTGTAGCCGGTTTTTGCTTCTTCTGGTTTCTTCTGCGGGCTTTTCTCTGCGTCGAGCGAAAGCCCGCAAGCTTCCGGCGACCGTCTGACCAGCAACCAGCTTAACGGGGCGAGTCCGAATAAGAGCGCCACGCCAATGCCGCCCCAGGCGGTGCGCCAGCCGCTGTTGCCAACCGCTGTCACGACGACCGGAAATGCCACCATAAATCCAATGCTCAGAAGCAGAGAATAGACTCCCATCGCCAGACTCAATCTCCGCACAAACCATTGCCCAACGATCGTCAAGCTCACCACAGAAAGCGCGCTCTGCCCCAGCCCGCGCGTCAGCGTGATGAGCAGAGCAATCCAGACAACACCGCTTGCACCGCTCATCATCAGCACGACTGCGCCCAGCCCTAGCGTCACAAGGGTGAGTACAGAGCGGCTGCCGAAGCGGTCAACGAGCCGACCAATTCCTATGCAAAAAAGGGCACCGAGCAGAGTTGCCCAGAAAATGATTTGCGCAAACAGCACGCGATCAATTTGCAGGTCTTTCAAGAGCGATTCGGTGATTAATCCCAACCCCTGGCTTCGACCCGGCAGCGTGCCGACCATAGCGAGCGCGGCAACAGAGAGATTCACCCAACCATAGTAAAATGGCAGGCGGGCAAGACCAACAACCGGGGGAGGCATTTCAGCGCGCAGTGATTCCAAGATAATTAATCCTCTACCATCATAGATTTGTCATTCGACCGAAACAGGATTCTTCTTCTGCGAGTGAACCACCACAAGATACTCACCGCCAAACAAAATCCTAATCCAAGCCAGCGCAAGGGACCTGTCTTAAACACTACGGTGGCATTGAAGATGATGAAAATCAAGAAGCTCTGCCAGGCAATGATTAATGGCAAGGGGCGCTGTCTGTAGGCATCAAGGCTTCGCCACCACCATAAACAATCGAGTACCCAGATCGTGATAAATGCATAGTTGATAAACAATCCGCCGCCCCAGTTGATGCCAAATACTTCGTTGGTTTGGCGAGCCGTTTCAACATATGCCGAGGACTGACTCCAGTTGTGGTAAAAATGGAAAGCGCAACAGACGTGAATCAAGAGACCTAGACAGCCAAGCGTCCAGGCCCATCTTGCCCGTGCCTGCCATCTCGGATTTCCCGGAAAAACTAAAATAACAATGACCCCGAAAGCGTAACCACAAAGGGCAATCCAGATGGTTATTCGTGTGTAGAGTTCGCCTCGGCTCATAGAATTTTTTCGATCAGTCCAACTTAAGCGTTCAGACACTTGAAGCGTTCAGATGCTCGCGCATTGGCCCTTGCGCGAAATAAAATGCGGCTCCTAACCCGGCTCCGAAAAATAATCCGTACGCGGCGCCCCACAGTAGCATCCCTGGCTTGCCGCCAATTGAATTGTTCAGCGCGTCACCGAGAAAATAGCCGACAGAATTGGCGACGAATAACACGGCGATCAACTTTGGAGAAACGCGCAGAGAGCCAAACCCTAAGCCTAAAACCAATCCCATCAGAATAGACCCCACGAGAGCACCGACCCATTCTCCGAGTGCTCCACGCAAGGTGAAATAGGCGCCGATCCAGCCGATTGCATAGAACAGAAAAGCGAAACCAAAAAGCGCATAATATCGCAGCCATCGCCCGCGAATAATCATCAAGGGGGTGAAGACAGCGCCTCCGAGTAGGATGAAAAGAATCGTCCATACCGTGTAAGCGCCACCAAGACCGAGATGTTGATACATCCATCGTTCGGCAAACGCCACAGTAGCAAACACCAGCAGGCTCACGATGCAAAATCCTATGCCGCCAATTAATAAGGATTGCTTCAAAGATGGCGCGGAAGCCGCACCGACAGATAAGTGATTCGGCGCTTCCAGTTGCTCAGGGTCTAATCCAGACAGATTCATTCGTGGTGTGCCTCCTGCAAAAAATGTTTATGCTCATGTAAGAAAAATACCTTCGCAGACTCATATTGCGCTCGAAGCAGAGTGTAAACTCCCCTATATGCTTTGTCGAGGCGAGGGAAATTGCTGCGCAAGTCAGAACAGGGAGCGGTAGCGACCTGGTAAAAGTCTATGCGGCTGTGCTACTGCAAAGGCTTGCATCAAAGTCAGAACCGCAGGCGGTCACGGGCGATAGATCAGTTGAGGAAAATCTATCGCCCGTTTCACGGGCTCAGAGAAATCAAATCGCTTTCACACCCCGCGCTGACGCACGTGGCTTTATGCTATCGCCCGCATTCGCGGGCTAAGATTGAATCACACAGTATTACCTTACTACTCGCCATCATTGATAATTGCTTAACGCTGCGCTGAAACATCGGTGTGATTTATTTCACACACGGGCTGTGACCTACCTTATGCGGATATTTTCAGACTTGCAGTAATCTACAGACGTCGCAAAGAGAAAAGCGATGAGCCGAGGGCTGCAATGAAGTTGCAGCCCTCGGCTGCGTCGCAAAATAAAAAAATAATTAACAGAAGGAGAGAGTCAGGACTTTCTCAAGAAGAGGATGAGATATGAAAATGTTCACTATGAAAGCAATTGCTATTTTGATGTTACTGAGTATGGTCACGATATTCGCGCCGGCGCAACAAAGCGCATTACAACAACAGACTGCTCAAGAGCTGAAATTACAAAACCTGCCACAGGGGCTGACCGAAGCGAATATAAAAGCCCACGTCATGGCACCGCCTCACACACGAAACATTCAGATAGAGGAAGTAAACGAAGCCCGAGAAGCGAGATTTAAATTACCGTCTATCGCCAAGACCTTCAAAGCCACTCCAAAATTGAACGTCGGGGCTTTTGGCACGACGATGCACACGATTTTGAAAGCGAATGTAACCGGTTATATGTTGCAAGTTCGTCAAAATGGTAACCTGATTTACAATCTGATTTGGGATTATTCACAGACTCCTGTTGACCAGAATAAAGGCTGGAATGAAAACACCCGCATGCATGTGGCAAGTGTCAGCAAATTCCTCACGGCTGTTGGGATGGTTAAGACCCTGGATGCCAAAGGCATTTCCTACGATGCGAAAATCATTGATTATTTACCGACCTATTGGAGCAAAGGTGCCAATATCAACAAGATCACTTTTCGCCATCTGTTGACCCATAAATCGGGATTTTCTACGGGCGGTTCTTCTTCCGATTATGCCTTTATGAAGAGTAAAGTGGCAGCCGGTGTAGCTGGCGTAGGGGCTTCTGATTATGAAAATATGAACTTCGGTTTGATGCGCATTTTGATTCCGATCATCAATGGCAACGTCAGCAAAGGAACAACCTTCATCGCGGATACGAATTTGAACAATCAGGTTTGGGATGCGGTCACGCTGTACCACTATAAAAACTATATGCAAGCGAAAGTCTTTAGTCCGGCAGGCGTCAACAACGTTGAATTTGCGCCGATCCCCGGCAGCAAGAATGCGCTGGCTTATCAATTCCCACATAACAATAACCATGGTTGGAATTCAGGCAACCTGGCAAGCGTTGCGGGCGGTGCGGGATGGAGATTATCAACCAGAGAACTGCTCAATGTGATGGATACGGTGCGCCGCAAGAACACCATCATTCCGGCTGCCAAAGCCCAATATATGCTCGATAATTATTTCGGTATAGATCAGGCGATCAATACTGCTGCTGGTAAGATCTACAACAAAAACGGCAGATGGGGGACTGGGGATGGCAAGTCAGAACAATGCGTCGCGTACTTTTTACCGAACGGCATGGAAGTCGCGGTCTTTGTGAACTCGCCGATTGGCGCTGCCAACTTCTCCTTGCGCGGTCTCGTCAAAGATGCGTTTGTCAATTCTTTGTCGGATTAATAGAATTGCTGCTTCCTCATTTTGATGAATCTCGATTGCGCCCGTCGTTCACATCAACATGATCAGAAAGACGGGCGTTTCGTTTGTTATAGAAAAACAATACAAAGCCCCCAAATGAAAATTTTTAAGAGTTAAAATAAGCCTGTAAAGTTGATTTCCTCACAATAAATAACAAACTAT
>JANMSG010001165.1:0-22622 GCA_031389065.1 Acidobacteriota bacterium
ACTTCATAACAACAAGCCGCCGCCGCCGGACCGATTGCCACCAGCATATCCTCCGGTCGCGCCCCGTATTCTTTGCCCAGCCGCTCAAGAGCGTAGAAGACAATTCCGGCAAACGTGCCGCGCCAACCAGCATGCACCGCCGCGAACGAACCTGAAACCGGATCACCAACAAGCAGCGGCACGCAATCGGCGGTCTTCACGCCAGCCAGGACGTTTGGCGCATTACTGACGATTGCATCGCAATACACAGTGTCACCGGCCCCATCCTCGGCAGGCTTCGCCTCTTCGCGGTTCTTCACCGCGCGCACGTCGACGCCATGCATTTGCCAGCAACCTGCCAACGCCCAATCGCCCGCAAAAAGCTTGAGAAAGCGGCGGCGATTCTCCAGAATGTTTTCCGCCGCGTCTTCGTTAAAGCCGGCAAGGTTGAGTGCGTTCTCCGGCATCGGGCTTGTGCCGCCGCTCCGCGTTGAGAATCCATTGGCGAAACCGGCTTGTTGCAGGGGCGCGCAAACCAGCGCGGTTACGCCATCTGCGGTACGCCAATAAAACCCAGCGCGCTCGAGTTCTTTATCACTTATGATCGTTTCCATTGGTATAGACATTATCGAAGTCACGCGAATTCGCGAAGCGCTCGCGCGCACTCCGCGTTTAGCAGAACGCGTGTTTACGCCCGCCGAACGTACCTATTGCGAAAGCCGCGGCGCCGGGGCGGCCCAGCATTATGCCGCGCGCTTCGCCGCAAAAGAAGCCGCGATGAAAGCCTTAGGCACAGGTTGGGCCGAAGGCATCGCCTGGCAAGAGATAGAGGTTATCAACAACCAGGCGGGCGCTCCAATGATTCATCTTTCAGGGCAAGCGCTCGAACGCTTCAACCAATTGGGCGCAACGCGAGCCCACGTAACGCTTTCTCATTCTCGGGATAGCGCAATCGCGCAAGTGATTTTTGAAAGTGAATAGCTCAAACAGTGAATAGTGAACAGTGAATAACGAATAGTGAAGGCACTTCCCGATTATTCAGTAGAGTCAGAAATCAGTTCCACCACTATTCACTGTTCACTATTCACTATTCACTGTTTACGCTACCGTAAGAAACTCGCGCAAGGTGCGGCCTTCTTCCAACTCGCGCAATTTTGCGAAAGCTCCCGCTTCAATCTGACGAACGCGCTCTCTAGTTACCGAAAGGTCTTGTCCAATCTCTTCAAGCGTGCACGGTTCGAGCCCTGATTCAAGTCCGTAGTGCATCTTGAGTATTTTGGCTTCACGCGGCGTCAACTGCGCTAAAGCTTTCTTAATCGCATCGCGGCGCGAACGAGCCATAGCGGCTTGGAAAGGATTGTTGACTCCCCCGTCATCAACGAATGCCGCCGCGGATTCTCCGTTGTCATTTGCCGCAAGGTCCAGAGGGATGATTTGCTGCGCGAATCCCAGAGCCTCGCTGACGCGCACAGCTTCGACGTTGAGCCGGTCGGCGATCTCGTAGTTGAAAACTTCAGAAGATTTCTCTTCGCCTATGGAACGCGCTGTGCGCGTCACTTTGTTAATCAACTCCAGCTCTGAGGCGGGCAAGCGAACGACGCGGCTTTGCGTATCCAGGGCGCGCGCCATTGATTGACGAATCCACCACATCGCGTACGTCGAAAAGCGGAAGCCACGTCGCCAATCGAATTTTTCAACGGCGCGCATCAAGCCGATGTTTCCTTCTTGTATCAAATCAAGGAAAGGCAGTCCGCGATTGGTAAAATGTCGCGCTACGGAAATCACCAATCTCAGGTTCGATTCCGTCATCTTCTGCTTGGCAGAACTTAAAGCGTAAGCCGCTGCACTGACTTTTCGCGATAGCTTGCTCCATTCGGCAATCGGCGTGACGTTTTCAGCCAATAGCTTTGCAACCGTCGTTTCGACCTCGAATCTCTCTTCTTTGAATAGCGAAGATTTTTTAGCGTCCTGTTCTTTTGCAGGCTGTCCGACAGGCATTTGCTGATGAATGTTTGCAATCTGGGCGGCTGTGTCAAGAACCTTTATGAATCTACGCTCCCCTGCGGGAGTGAAAATAATCTTGCGGATGGCGCGAGAAAGACGAACCTGTTTTCGTGCTGCAAAAGTTTGCGGATGCTTGTTAAGAATGCGTTTGAGCGGTTTTCGTTTGGGTGCATATAAATCAACATTGGCGTTTTCAATATCAGCAAACGCTATGTCCAGAAGTTCAGAGTGGTTTTCGGAAGACGCCTCGACGACGATTTGTTCAATCAAATCAGCGGCGCTCTCTTCGCCTGTGAGGAAAGAATTTCGTAGGTAGGAAAGATACTCTGTTGCCAGGGGAGAACGCGAAAGCAGACGCCTGAGGCGATTTCTTGCGCCCTCGATGCGCTTTGCAGAATTGATCTCTCCTGCGGCATCGAGCATAGGGGCGCGACTTGCTTCCCGCAAATAAAGCTTCAGCAAATCGGCTGTATCCACATCGTAGCCTTGCTCGTTTATGGAAACCTTGTCCGACGACTCTACTTCAGATTCGTCGTCTGCTTCGTCGTGTTTATTTTCAAACATACTCTCAATCTTTTCTTTCATAAGACTGCTCCTTATTTGCCGCTTATGAATCACCCGAATCATAGACTCAGATGATCGAGATTTTTACGCCGACGTGATTGTAGCAAATCGCAAAAATCTCAAGAAATTAAAAAGATTAATCAATTCAACTCAAATTGCTAATACATCTACTGATAGGAGAGCGGACGTGAAGGTTAAGCGCTCCCAGCCTGAATTTAATGCCAATGGTATGTAGGTGGTACTCCAACCCTTACCGCGCATCGCACGAAATGCGGGAGATCTTGAAAGCGGCTACAGGAGCCAGGTTTAAGGCTCAACGCTGGTCGGCGGAGGCTTGGGAGCGACTTGAAAACCTTTACGTTCCATTTTCCCCCAGCCTTGTTTCTTGCGAATCCCGTCAATCAATCCTTGCGCCCGCCACAACGTCATCAATTGACGGAAACCAAAATTCTCTATGACGGCTGCCAATAATAGCTTCATCAAATCTTTCACAGAAGGGTATCGGCGCATGGTTAACTCTTCGAGCAAAAGCGCGCTCACAGATAAAAGAATTCCAAAAACTACAGACACCAGGAAAAACAGAAGAGCGACTTTTACGGAAATGACGTTGAGCAGGAGCCCAATCACCGTAAGAAAATAGCCTGTCACTTCAACCAGAGGACCGAGCATTTCAAACAGTAGAAAGTAGGGAAAGGCGAACCATCCCAACACCCCGAACTTCGGATTAAACATCACCTTCCTGTGCAGCCAGAGGCTTTCAACGGTGCCTCTTTGCCAACGGTTGCGCTGGCGATGGAGGGTTTTTAGGTTTTCGGGAACTTCTGTCCAACAGACAGGCTCGGGTATGAAGACGATTCGATACTCTTTAAAGGCTTCTCGCCAGGTCCTGTGCAAACGAACGATGAGTTCCATGTCTTCCCCTACGGTTTCCGTAACGAATCCGCCTACTGCCATCACTGCATCGCGGCGAAACACTCCAAAGGCGCCGGAGATGATTAGCAACGCGTTCATGAAGCTGAAGGCGACGCGACCTCCTAAAAAAGCTCTCAGATATTCGACTGCTTGAAAGCGAGCCAGCATAGAATTGGGCGCGGCGATATGCGTGACTTTGCCTTCTTCGACATGACAGCCGTTGACTACGCGAATGATGCCGCCGCAGGCAATCGTTCTTTCAGGGTCTTCTAAAAATGGTTTTATGGATAACAGCAAGGCGTCCGATTCCAATAAGGAATCTGAATCTACAGCGGCGACCAGAGGTGTGCGCGCTACGTTTAGTCCCGCGTTGAGCGAATCGGCTTTGCCGCCGTTCATTTTGTCAATCACCAGCAGGCGAATCGGGTCGCGCGATTCGTAGATGCCTTTGATGGGCTTGGTCAAAATTGCCTCAGTTGGTCTGCGGCTCGATTTGTAGAGCTTGAATTCGTCAATGAGAATCGCCAGCGTATCATCGCTTGAACCGTCGTTAATGACGATGACTTCGTGGTTCGGATAGTGCAATTTCAACATCGCTCTGACGCTCTCTTTGATGGTCGCAGATTCGTTGTAAGCCGGAGCGAGAACGGAAACCGCAGGAAGCAGCGATGATTTCAACATGGCGGTCAATTCGGCACTTTTGAAACGCGCATGATAGCGACGCAAGGTGAAGTAGCCGAGCGTCATCAACAGAAAATAGATGGCGCTGATCGCCGCAACATAGACGATAATCAGATACTCAAATAAATTAAATATCCTGTAAAAGTTTATGTCCCAGCTTAGGAGTGTTAAAAATGATCGCATCGGCCTATGTTCACTCGTTCATAAATTTCAAGGGCGGCGGCGGCGGCGAAACGATTCGGGGACAGAATCTCTTGCTCCAGCGCGTTCAATCCATGGGCTCCGATTTGCGATAAAGCATAAGCGGCGGCGCGCCCCGATTCGCTGTTCCCGTCGCGCAAGCTGGTGAGCAAATTGGGCAATGCCGAGGTGATTTTTAAACGCGCGGAGGCAAAGATGGCGGCGACTTTAACCTCTTCGTCGGAGTCCGCGAAAGCGTTGAGGATCTCTTGCTCTAACTCGTCACCGACGGAGATGTAGGAAAGCGCGCGAAGCGCTTTGGCGCGCACCTCCGGGTTCGCATGATGGAGAAGTTGCTGGGCGTTCGGCAGTGGCAAAATATTTCTCCAGGCGCCGAGGATTTCAAGCGTCACGATAACAATTTTCGGGTCCTGTGAAGCCAGCACTTCGGGAATGATTCTTTCGACAAGCAAAAAGGCATAGGGACGTAGTTCTTCCGTCAGCAGGGAACGTACGAGCAAAGATTGAGTCGTCACAAAAGCGAACGCTCTTTCGATATATTCAGGTTTTGTAGAACGAATCAAGGCGCGACAGGCTTCCACACGGATGGTCTCTTCGGCATCGTCGAGAGCCTCAAGCAGCACCTCGCTGACCACCACTTCTGAAAGTTGACCGAGCCGCGAAATAGACTCTTCTCTGAGTTCAGGATTGTGCGATTGACAACGCTTGTTCCAAACCTCAACAAATCCGAGAATGATTGCCAGGTGAGACATTCGCTCGCGCCCTTCGCCGATCATCGAATGAAGAAATTCTACCAGGCATTCTTCAACATTTTTCGGGTAGGTTTTCTGTAGCTGGCGTAGCTCGGCATCGTCGTCTTCGCCGATTGCATAAATCGCTATTTTTTCGCGAATCAACGGAACTATTTTTTGTGTAAGCCGGTTTTTTGCTTCGCCGATAGCTTTTCGTAAAAACAAGACCGCCGTTAAAATCGCGATCACCAGAAATTGAATCGATAAGAAAGAAAGAGCTAATGATAAAGCGACGGTGTCTGAAACCGTTGATTCATCGAACATGGGAGAAATGATGTGCATGTAAAAAAGTGCGATTGCCAGCACATACACGGCGGCGACCTGAAAGGTCTTCCACCAGATTTCAAAGCGTGCTTTTTGTTTAGCGATTTTCACATTGTCACAAACTTGCAGGGGGGATTAAACAGACATTGATACAGAGGGCCTTTTTATGAGTCTTTGCAGCCTTGCCAGCAACTCCATCGGATTGAAAGGCTTGGTCAGGTAATCATCCGTTCCCAGCGCGAAGGCTCGGATGATATCGGTTTCCTGTTGTCGTGCCGTCAAAAGAATAATCGGGATGCCGCTGGTTTGCTCATCATTTTTCAGCGCCGCCAATACCTCGAATCCGTCGAGATAGGGAATGTTGATGTCTAAAATGGCGGCGTGCGGCATAATGGCTTTGGCCAGCTCAACGGCTTGCCTGCCGTTGTTTGCAATGTGACAATCCATACCATTCTTTTTTAGGATCGTCGAAATCAAGATGGTGGTTGTCGGATCATCATCGGCAATTACTACCCTCGGTTTTTCAGGGGCGGCAGCTCTGTGAACAGCAGCGGCTTTCTGTTTCTCAATTTCTGATAAGAGGTGATAGACGCGCAGCAGAATCTCTTCATCGTGCCAGGGGGTGAACATAAAATCGCGCGTGTGTTTTCTGATTTCCGTTGAATGCTGAAAGAGAAAATTCGCGCTGCCGGCGAGCAGAATCGGGGTTTTATATTTCGCCAGTTCTTCAAGCTTCACCCACAAAGATTGGGCATCCTCGGTCAACGCATTGAGGATTAGCATATGGAAATGACGAAATACGGGTGTGGAAGGCAAAGCGTCAGACCAGTCGAAGAAGTGTGAAAAGATGCCTACGGGCTCAATGGTGCGCGAAATTTTACTGGTATCAGTTTTATCAAAGCCAATAAAAGCCAGTCTTTTGGTGCGCAGGAACTCCTGCATCTCCGCAGGTAGCATGGCAGTTTCAGCGAGATGGACGATGAAGTCGAAACCTTTTTCCTGAGGTTCTGCTACATCAATAAAGTATTCCAGTTGCTGATTGGGCGAATCAATAAAGGGGTCGGGCGTTGCCTCAGATCTGATGAATTGCTCCGTTGAACCTTTATCTTTGTCTTGGTTGAATGGCTCCGAGAAAGAGTTTTCATTATCTCCTCTCGTCTGTTCGTCTACTGAGTCCTGGGAATGCGAGATCGCCACACCCGTATTTAGTAAAGGCGCGGTCAGTGGCTCTTCTCTCACTTCTCTATTGAAGAATCTATGCTTTTTCAATTTTCCCACAATTCCCATGTTTTCGATCAGGTCAACGATTTTTTAGACGTTCTCTTAGAATCTTTTTTCTATGCCAAAACTGAACGAATAAGTTTTTCTTTGTCCTCCGAACTTCAAATCCTGATTAGCAAAGCCAATATACCCTAGTACGGATGTTCCTTTGCCTATGGTTTTTCTTCCGTCAACGCTGATCTTTTGCGAATACAAACGAATCAGATCCAGCGACGTATATTTTTGATCAGGAGCGGTGCCCGCACCGAACGAGAGCGTTGCATAATTCTCCGCATCTTCAAAATATTTTCTGATAACGAAGTTGCCTGAAACCGAAGAGCCTACGGAACTCGGCGTGATGAACGGGTGGAACTGGAAGAGATAATTGCCGTAGTATTTTCCGACCGAGCCAGTATAAATCATCACGTTCGTCGAGGTGAAGTGTAGTCTTCTGAAACCAATGGACGCATCAAAGCCCGCGGGCAATCTTTGATAGACCTCGGCACCGTAGCGAACTTTCGGAAAGATGGACGATGACGAAAATCCTACATTCAAATAAGCGTAGGTTCCTTTTCTGATTCGCGGATAGGCATCCACCTCAAATTGCGTCGCTGCTTCGCCGAATCTTTTCGCGTGATTGACTCGCCCGATCAAGGAACCGAATGACATATATCGCGATAGGCTCACAGCGACCTGCTGCCAGGGGTCGAAGGTTCTGTCATAGGCATCGTAAGAGTATTCGACTTTCGCTCTGTATAAGGTTTCGGAGCCTTTCAGTCTCTCCAAAAGTATCTTCGCTTCTTTGTACTCAGGGTTAATCTCTAAAGCTTTTTTCGTGGCGGCAATTGCCTCATTCACGTTGCTGAGATTATTGAGCGCACGCGCTCTTTTGTAATGAAAGGTTTCGTTATTCGGCTCTCTGTCGAGCCCTTCATCGCAGAGTCGTAAGGCTTCACGCGGATGGTCAGACCAGATCTCCGCATCTATCAACGCATCGCGCGCATCCGCATACGCCGGACGAGCTTCGACTACGCGCTGCAACTCTTTTCTGGCAAGCTCGTAATTCCCATCCCAGGAATGCAGGCGACCGAGCAGAATACGCGCGTCAAAATAATCGGGATTTTTTTCGAGAATGACAGCACAAACGTCTCTGGCTTCTTTGCGTTGCTTATTGAACGCGAGTTGACGCGCCTTCTCGAGCAGTTCGTCATTGCCTTCCGCCTGTGCTGCAACGGTAGATAAAAGACCGCAAAGAATTGCAATTATTAGAATTCCCTTGAAAATAGATTCCAATCGAGCTGTTGTAAACATATGAACACAAGGGAGGCGTTAGATACGAATAACGCATCATCGTTTATCTATAGGGGCAGTAGTAAGAGGAATTCCCAACTGCATATTCTCTATTAAGTGGAGAGAAATTAAAGAGATACTAATGCTGTTCGGGCTTTCCCCCGATAGTCCGAGTGTATAACCCACCAAAGTGATTGACAATAGTATTTTTATGCGGGGAAAGTCAGTACTGCCTGCGGTAGCGGGCGGGTACGGCGATTAACACCAGGTCGCTACCGCTCCCTGTACTGACCTATTTGCTTACTCCGCATTTTGGTGTGTCAGACATATAGATTGTGAACTGCTTCTGCGCGTCTGTTACTGCCCGAAGTTATACATCTGATTGATGGCTCCTATGCCGTCGCGTATCAGTTTTTGGTTCTCAGCTTTGATTGAAGAGTTGACGCGATTGGTGGTACCGGCGGGGTCTGTTTCCAGGTCGTAATAATAATCCGTGTAGTTTACGCCATCTGCAATGTAGAGCGCACGTCCGTTTTTGCTCAAGACGCCGTACACCGCGCCGTAGCTGGAAGCGAGCAAATACCAGGGGCGCAAATATTCTGCCTGCTCTTGCTCCGTAGTGGTAAACAGAGGCCTTCCGTTGATGTCGTTTTTGAGTATGGGTTTGTGACCTAACAAGTAATACAAACTCGGTGTGATGTCGGTTGAAAACGCAACATTGCTGGTGTTCCACACCACCTTTTTCCGCATACTTTCGGGCAGATGGATGATCAACGGGATGCGAATGATTTCAGGGAAGAGGGTGTAAGCGTGACCCCAACGCCCTTCTTCGCCAAGCGAATCGCCATGATCGGAAGTCAAAATAACGATGCTGTTGTCGTAGAGGTCATGCTGTTTCAGGTAAGCGATGAACTCGCCAAAACAGTCGTCAAAGTTTTTGATGCGCGAGGCATAGGGGGCGTAAAAATTGCCGTAATCGCCATCTTCAATGATGGTTTTGCCTTCTCGTGTGATGACCGAAACGTGAATGTTCTGCGGTTGTGTATAAGCAAAAACCGGCGGCGCATTTGCCGGACGGTTATCAAGTCTGGACTGCAAAGCCTTGAGCGAACTGCAAAATTCAAAGTGATTGCTCTTATCTTCGGCGTCTTTGGTTATATCGTCTATGTAAGGCGCTGGCTTCAAAATCACGTTGAGAATCGTGTCCATCGTAATCAAGCATTGATAGCCGTCTGCCTCAATCAATTTTTGCAAGGTGTTCATCGGATAAAAAGGCGTGACGTATTGTTTGTGAATGGACATGCCGCCGACCCATATGGAAGGCTCTGAAAGACCGGTTGCGCCGTAGTGCGTGAAGGCGTTCTCCATCACTACGCTCTCTTGAGCGAAACTCTGAATTGCCGGCGTAAATTGAATCTTCTGGTTGTAAGGCGAAAGATAATCTTGCCGAAGGCTGTCTACTGTGAAGATGAAAATGTTTGGCTTTTTCAAATCTTTTGTTGAGGTTAAATCAGCAACAAGTTTCATATCCACAGGCTCGATTTTCGTGTCTTGCGGGAGGTTGGTATTTTGTTGAAGGTACGTGTAAAAAGACCCGTCATCATAAGACGGGGTCAACATATCATGAATCAATTTAAACGACACATCTTGCCCCGAATATCTTTCCAAGGTAGAGCGCACATCAAGGGTTTTATCGCTCGACAGAGCCGCTACTTTCGCTTGCGATGCGTCCAGAAGTTTGTAAAAGCCTAAACTCAGAGCCGCGACTAAAAGCAAAACGTAGGTCAAATCGCGCTTGCTGTTTGATTCCTTCGTCATGGCATAAAGGGCGGCGAAGGTGAGAACCCAGATAATATTGACCGTCAGCTTTTGCGCCAGATAATTCCAATCGAACGAGGCAATTTGAACCGCCAGTATGTAAGCGATAATCACAATCGTCAGGCACCAGATGGCTCGCGCCAGGCGTGACGTGATGCGTCCGAAGGTGAGCGGCATCATGGCAAATGCCAGACCGCTCCTTACCGCGCCGTTTTCCGCTTTGTATAATTTGACGCTCAGGCTAGCGAGCGAGCCCACGAAAACCAGAGCGGCTGCGACGGAATAAAAATTGGCAAGTCTGCCATAAAACGAAATGCCTGCAAGCGCGATGTTGCGCACAGAGAAAGCCATCATCGTTATGCCTAACAAATCGCACAACACAAACTCAGCTTTCGAGGGCACGGGAAAAAGTTTTGCGATGGCGCGAATCAAATTGAAGACGACAAATAGAGCCATAAAAAGCAGCAAGTGAGAAGCCAGGCTCCAACTGATGGCGACCAGTAATTCAAAAGAGTTCAAGCCACCTGTCGCTTGTTGTTTTTGCCGTGCATAAAATATTCCGGCATAGAGCAGGGAAATAAAGATAGCCGCAAACAGAGAGGTCCAAAAGATATGGCGGTCTTCTTCGTGTGCCGATGACGACCATTCGATTTGATCTTTGCTGCCAAGCCAATCAATCAAAGCGAGCCAGAGCAGAGGAATGAGTGAAAGTATGCTGAAGAGAAAGCTTGAAAAGTTGTTTTGCAAATTGGCAAGCAAGGGAAAAATCAACATTGCGATACCGATCAAGATCAATAAGCCTAAGAAGAATCGCGTCAGCTTTTTCGTCTTTTCCTGATGCAAGTCGTCAATCACCGTTGAAGAAACAAAACCTGCCACCAGACAATAAAGATACGGATGAAATTTGACGAAAGCCGTGAGTGAGGAGATGTGATTGAACTTTAGAAAATGAAAATAGCTGAAGGGAATGTAAGCCAGCAGGCAATAAACCGATGTCGCCAGCATGAAAAAGATGAAGCTGATTCGCGCCGCTATAAATATTCCTTTGTGATGAATCATGACCGTCCTCCGCCCAATCTTCTGCGTCGCGTCGCGATGTCGCGGTTGTCAGGTTCAAGTTCCAAGACGCGGTCATAATGTTGTAGAGCTTTTTCAATATCGCCTTCTTGTTCCGCTATGCCGCCAAGCACTACGTAAAAATCTGTATAAGCTAAGGAAAGCTGTGTGCCGCGCTCCAGATGGATTTTTGCTTCGTCGAGCTTGCCTTCCGAACGCAAGGTCATGCCTAAGACCAACAGGCAATCAACATTGTTCGGTGATTGCTCGTAGACTTTACTGATAATCTCTTTCGCCTTTGCGGTGTTGCCTTGTCTGAGCAGCACGCGCGCAAGCCCTATGCTGGGGTCCAGATAAGGCGAATGTAGTTGCACGACGCTTTCATAAAGTTCTCTGGCTTTGTCCAGTTGATGGCTTCGTTCATAAGCAAGAGCCAGGAAAAAGATGGAGTCCTCATTTTTTTCATCCATCGCAAAACAGCGCTGGCAGGCATCCAGGGTCTCTTTAATCAAGCCTTGACTGCGATAGGCTTCGCCGATTTGCGGACAGGCTTCGATAGGAGTCGGAGAAAATTTCATATATATTTCCCAAGTCTGTGCCTCTTCAGGGTAGCGTTCCAGGAAATGATAAAGGTTGGCGAGTTGCTCCATGTATATGTGATTTTGCGGGTATGCTTTGTGTAGTTTTTCTGTAAGAGACAGCGCGTCTTCGTGTTTGTTTTCTCGCAGTTTTCTCCTGCTCAGGTCTAGAATTTCGCGTGTCTCTTCCGGGCTTAAAAACACCAGGTCGCCTGCCTGACTTGTAGATGGCACATAGTAAATCGCCTTGTAAAACAGGCACAAAACGATGAACGGCAACGAAATTCTAACAATATGTGAGTTCATTACTTATCTTTTTATTATTTCATTTCACAGGAGGCAGCTTGGGGGGATTTTAGGTTTGAGTTAAGTCATGCCACTACATTTATCACTCAGAAAAGCTCTTTTATCAACTCTTTTGTTTTGCTTCGCAGATGGCTTACTCAGCCTGTTATCTATCTCTACGCCATTCTGTTTTTCTGATTTTCGAGAGCCTCTACGACGCGAACGAATTCTACTTCCAGCTTATTTACTAAACCAGACGCTTCGGCAAAGGATTTGGCCAAGCCCTGTTTCTCTATGAAGGAACAAATTTGTCCCATGTGCGTTGCGCCTATGCTGAGACAGGTTCCTCTCAGGTATTCCGCCGCTTGTGACAACGCTGCATGGTCATTGTTTGCAATCGCTTCTCGCATCAGTTGTATCTGCTGCGCGGCGCCTGTCTTGAACAGGTCAGTTAACTGGGATAGGAAATGGCTGCCGCTATCATTTTGTAAATCACTCAACTCAGACAACACCTTGTTATCGATGGGCGCGACCTTGGCTGACAAATCTGCAGGCAAAGAATGTAAAATCAATAACTCGATAAGCGAAACCAACTCTTCCGATTTTACCGGTGTAAGTAAACAATCATCCGCTCCGGCTTCGACAAACTTTTCGCGCTCGCCCTTTCTCTCTTCATTTAGCAGAGCAATAACAGACGTGTGAATGTCCGCGTGATCTCGTCTGCGAATCTCTTTGATGATTTCAAAACCCTCTGCCTCGCTGGTCTGGCAATCCATCAACACAAGGTCGTATGAGGCTTTCTCTAAAGCGTTGATGACGGTTTCTCGATTGCCGGCTTCATCAACGTGATAGCCTAACGCTTTCAACTGATTCAAAGTTACTTTTGGAGTTGCCGAACGATCTTCGACCAACAGGATGCGCCGGTGTTTGTGATGACGTTCACCTGCTAAAGAATGCGAATCAACCGGAGAGAAAACATCAACATCCTCGATTAGCCCCGAAGCGCTGTGCATCGCGCCTGTGCCGTTTTGCGAAAAAGCATTTTCCAGGGAGTAGAAAAGCTGTGAGGATTTCACAGGCTTGGTCAGATGAGCGTAAATGCCTGCGGCGCGCAACATCTCGTGATCGCTGCTTCTGCGTAGAGAAGTCATCATCAAGATGATCGTCTCTGCTATCTGTGCATCGGATTTGATGGCTTGCGCCAGGGTCAAGCCATCCACCTCTGGCATATTCATATCGAGAATCACCAAATCGTAAGGCTTTTGGGCATCTGCCGCTTCTTGAATCAACCCTAAAGCCTCTTTGGCATTTGCGGCGCAGCTATTTTCTATTCCCCAATTGTTGAGTTGCTGCTGTAAGAACTCTCTGCTGGTGGCGTTATCGTCAACAATGAGGGCTCTTTTTTGCGCCGCTTCAGAAATAGATCTCTTATCTTTAATGATTTTTGCGCGCTGTTTCTCAAAGCTCAAGGTGAAGGAGAAAGTGGATCCTTTGCCTATTTCGCTATCCATGCCGATTTTCCCTTTCATCAGTTCGACGAGTTGTTTGGAAATGGTGAGCCCCAGACCCGTGCCACCGTACTGGCGCGTCGTCGAACCATCGGCTTGAGTGAAGGGTTCAAAGAGAGTTTCCTGAATATCAGGAGCGATGCCGATGCCAGTATCAGCGACTAGAAAGCGAATCGTCAGGAGCGAATCGGTTTGTGACGCGATAGAGGCTCGAACGGTGACTTCGCCTTGATGCGTAAATTTGACAGCGTTAGCTGTCAAATTGATGAGTACCTGGCGTATTCTTCCGGCATCGCCGCGCATGTGTGTCGGCACATCATTGTCAACAAAAGAGACGATTTCGATGCCTTTGGCTTGCACCCGTTCGGCAAGCAAATCAACGACCGCTTCAATGGTGGCGCGAATGTCGAAGTCGGTTTCTTCCAGGCTCATCTTTCCTGCTTCAATCTTCGAGAAATCGAGGATGTCGTTGATGACGATGAGCAGGGCTTCGGAACTTAATTTAACGGTGTCGGCAAAGTTGCGTTGTTCGGAATTCAAATCGGTGTCGAGCAAAAGATGAGTCATGCCGATGATGCCGTTCATCGGTGTGCGAATTTCATGACTCATGTTTGCGAGAAATTCGCTCTTGGCTTTGCTTGCTTCTTCAGCTCTGATTTTCGCTTGCGCAAGTTCTGCCGTACGCTCGCGCACCTTTTGATCAAGGTCTCTTAATAAAGCTTGCAGTTCTTGATTTAACTTTTCACGCTCAAGCAGCGAAGTCTGCAACTCCGTGTAAGACTGGTTCAGCCGCACCGTCATGTCGTCGAAGTCTTTGGTTAGCTCGACAACTTCCTGCGGCGCTGTGACAGCCACCGGGCGTTGCTTTTTGGGAATGCCGGTTACGGTGAACTCGCGCACCATGCTGACGAGTTGCTCAATCGGTTGCGTGATGTTTCCGGCGATTACTTTGGCAAAAAGGATGGCAATAATGGCGGCCAGCAGCGTCCAGACCGTGGTCAGTAAATAGAATTTTTCATTCTCTCTTTGAATCTGTATGACAGGTTGTTGGATAAAAACTTGCCATCCCGTTTCTTCCGTTTTCGCTTGAACGGAAAGGTATCTTGAGACATGAGCTGAGTCCGCATCAAGCTGCTCGAAATAGAAAAAAGGTTTGTCGGCTGAAGCTTCAGCCGCTCTCAGGAACCCGGCTCCAATCAGTGTTTGCTGTTGTTGGGAGATATCAGAATTAGTGGAAAAGACAATGTTTCCCTGCTGATCAACGATGGTGATTGCCGCTTCTCTCATCGTTTGATAGCTGTGGCTGAATTGACTGAACTTTGATAAATCAAGCGAACCTTCAACGATGCCTGAGATCTCTTTCTTGGCATTATAAAGAGGAGCGCTGATTGCGACAATTGACGACGCGCCAACGCCCCGACCACGAAAAACCCCAGATATATAAGGCTTACCCGTAGCGATTGGCTTGGTGAAATAATCGCGGTCCTTCACCGTCGTTATCCCTTGTAAGGAAGGTTCTCCTTCGGCAGTAACCAGAGGATGCGCGGCAATCAGAGTCGCCTCTTTGTTGGCTACCATCATGGTGAGAAAACCGTCATAAACTTCATGAGTCTTTTCCAGATAATGATTTAAATCTTCGGTTTCAAAACTCCCTTTATTCTCGATTGCCTGTGCCGCAGAAATAATCGCGCTTACATGTTTGTCCAAGTATTCATCAACATTTTGGCTGATTGCCTGTGAAGATTCTCGCAGCCGATTGCCCGCTTCGATTTCCATTTCACTGGAATGAAAATTCGCATGAATGACGCTTAAAAACAGAACCGGCACGGTGGCTATCGAGACAAAGCCTTGAAAGAGTTGTCTTCTGAGAAGGCGCGGTTCCACCTGATAAGCGGACGCTGGCAACCAACGATGAAGCACTGTGATGGTCAACAAGATGTCGGCAAGGATGATATTGATTAAGCCATTAAAAGAGTTCGCGATGACGATTGCCCATCCTGAGATGCCGCGAAAATTCAAAAAGACGACATAGATCAAGATCAGCAAAGGCAGTCCCAGGGTGCCCCAATAAAGCAGATCTGCGAGAAAGGGTTGCCATCGCTTGCGAAAGAGCCAACCTACGACTACCGCTTCAAGCCCCATAAAGATAAACGGGTAAGGTTGTCCCCAAAGCTCTACGGGTTTTGCCGCGGCGATCAGCGCCGCCAACAGCCCATAAACTGGACCATAGCAAATGGCTATGAGCAAGTAGCAAACTCCGCCAAAGACGATCTCCACGCGCCCGAAAACAGTCATAGGAAAGCAATTCACCAAATAACCCAAGACTCCGACGATCAGGCTAATCAGCAGTTTTTGGTTGACTCTTTTCACGCTAATATCCTTGCATTTCAATGCTCAATGTATGGTCTCAATTCCAGATCCCTCAAACTTCGCATCGGTCGTGATTTGGAGATATTGGCAAATCCTGCCAATCGCTGGCTGATTTCAACGGAGCAATGATTCGTGCGCCTGATACCCGATAACGATAGGTGAAACTTATTATGACTGTGACGTAAACAAAGTCAACACTTTCAACCTGGGGGCGGTATGTGATGATGGAGATGAATTCTTTTCGTAAACAAACACGGCGTTCTCTACTTCAATGTTTAGCGGTTTTTATCTACTCCCAATGATTATTGATTTGGCGTGGTGAATTTCACCTCGCCGTTTTTGCTCAAAAGTTTGGTCACTCGATAACGGCTGAAGCCTGTCGCTTTGCCGCCTTCATATTCAAACTCGTACAGTCCTCGTTGCTGCGGCGCAAGCGCAGTTGGTTTTACAGGAATGATGCGAGTTTCTGCCGTCGTGCCTTCACCGCGATCGAGCGACACTTCGACAGAGAGCTCTTCAAGAGGTTCTTCTGAAATGTTGGTGACCGCGCCTCTGGCTTTAACCAGGTTCTTAACCACTTCAGGATTGCGCGAGGGGAAAATTTGCGCTTTCGGTTTTTCTACAGGAGCCGGAGCCGTCGTCTGTTGACCGCGCATTCGCGCGATCACAGCATCAGCGCGAGAACGCACTGCCGGAACCAAGTAATACGCAAGTGCCGCGCCGCCGATCAATAATATTGCAATCAATAGAGCAATTGCTCCGCCGCGCCCTGTCTCTGCCGCGTCTAAATCTTTGTCATAATTTGAAAGAGCCGCCACACCTTTGTCTTCTATGGCGCGCGAAGGTTGTCCGAGGATTAAGGGTGCGTGAGAAGTTTCGGCGGGGATGCCTAGCACAGAGCCTGCGGGCTTCCTCTTCGTTGACAACGGCAGCGTTTCGAAATCGGCAGGCGAGAGGATTGGAGGCTCCGGTAAGACGGCTTCTGATGAGGAAATGACCGTCTGTTTTTGTGATGGCTGCGAACTCAAAGCCGTAGTCTTCGCTTCGCGCGATTCATCAATCGCTGAAATGTAGGTTTGCGATGACAACTGCTGCGTGGTTGTTGGTTTGGGCGCAAGCGGTTCGATGGTCGGAGGCTCAAACGGTTCGCGTCTGAATGTAGCCGTCTGCTCTAACCTCTGTTGCGACAAAGGTGCATCAACACGCGCCGAAGAATTTTCTTGAGCCAGCGACATTTCCTTTTGCGACAATAGGGCTTCTTCTTGCGGAGAGTAAATCTGCTCTTCCTGCGTCTCGAATGGAATCGTCTTTTGCTCAACGGTTGGAGCCTTTTGACTGGTTAAAACTTGTGTGCTGCGTTCTTTGATTACCGGCGTTGGTTCAACCAATGTTTGAGAATTCGTAGGCGTTGTATCTGATTCTTCTTGGATTTCTTCGGCGCGATTTTCTGAAACAGGTGGTGCGTCAACTGTAATCGAAGGCTCTGCTTCCGGCTCAAAGGATGCTTGAACAGATGGCGGCACCACCTCTTCTTCAAGGATTTCTTCGGCGACTGACGGCGGCGGGCTCTTTGTCTCTACGAATGATTCAAGGTTAGATTCCAAAGGTACGGCAGCAGATTGGTGGTCTGCCTTCTTGCGGAAATCGGCTTCAGAAAAGAGTGGAATCGTTTGCCTTGAATCGGCGTTTTTTTCGTTGACGGAGATGGTAGCAACTGGCGCGAGAGGGGGATTTTGCGCCTCAGATTTTTTCCCGTCAAGCTCAGCATGCAACTTCTCTCTGGAAAGCAACCCACTGCCGCCCTCTTCCAGTTCATCCAGTTGGTCAGATTCTTTCGATCGGGTCATCAAGTAGATAAGCAGCGCAAGCCCAACCAGAAAAACTAGAATCGCAGCAGTCCACAAAAGCCAAGATATTTTACTGGCTTGCCCTTGAAGGAGATGGATAAGTGTCATAAGCATTTTTTTTTCAGCCCTGAATCTTTCAACGCAACACTTGCGTTCATACGTTATCTCAGTGATTTCCGCTCTTTGACGATTGACGATGGAGGTAGACAAAGCCCATTGTTACAGGTCGTAGCGAGAGCGATTTTTCATACGAATGACAAAGCGCAAACCTGACCACACCTCGTCAATCGCGCATATCTTTGTGTCAACGAGTCCTGCTTCCAAGCCTACAGCCTGGACAATCTCGAAACGTAAATCGGTCAAAATTCTTGAACTTTTCTTCGGCCAAGCCACCCAGAGCATTCCTGCGGGAGATAACTTGGCAACAAACTTCGCAAAATCTTTTCTCAATCGCGCCTCGCTTTTTACAAATATCATGGCGCAATCAATCGGCTCCCGTACTTGCGATAGTATGATTGTGCCTGCTGGAAGCGCGCCCAGGATTTGGTGAAAATTCTCCGGCGCATTGACAAACGCAATGCGCGAATTTTCCTTTATGCCAAGCTTTTTTATTAATGGAGTTTGTGAATATCCCGGCATAGTTTTGCTCTTGGCACCCATTGCACAATTTAGAATATCAGCCCGAACTTAGGCGCTCAAGCAAGGCAACGCATCCATTACGATTCTACTGATGCTGCAACCGTCGGCGAAGGTTGTGCAATAGATGCAAGCGCCTCAAGGATTATTGCTTCTTCGCTTGATGCGACGGTTCGAAGGTCTATCAAGACGCGGTCGCGCTCGGTTCGCGTGATGATCGGCGTCACATGATTTCTTAATCCTTGTTCAATCATTGCAGGCGATAACTCATTGGCAGCAATCGCGATCAACACGGTTGGCAGTTTTACTTCAGGAGCGGAGCCGCCGCCGATTACCGAATTCCCCTCTTCGAGAACGATTTTCAATCTGCCATTTGCCAATTTATTCCATCGCTGTTTAAAATTTTCAGCACGCTCTTCGATCTCCTCCCGGTTCATAACCAGTGCGCGAATGACCGGCACATCGGTTTGAGCAGCGCCGCATTCGTACAATCTCAACGTCGCTTCAAGGGCGGCGTACGTCATCTTGTCAACGCGCAGAGCACGCATCAAAGGATTTTTTCGCACTCGTTCAATGATAGATTTTGAACCCGCGATGATTCCCGCTTGTGGACCGCCTAACATTTTGTCACCACTGAAGGCCGCAACCGAAATGCCTGCTGCAAACGATTCGCTAACCACTGGCTCGTCTTTTACTCCGAAAGGCGAAAGGTCTATTAAACAACCCGACCCCAAATCCTCAAAAGAAGGAATGCCGGTTTTCTGCGAGAGCGCGACGATTTCTTGAAGGCTTGGTCGTTCGGTAAAACCAATAATGCGGAAATTTGACGGGTGAACGCGCAAGATGAGCTTGGTGTTTTCGTTGATCGCCTTTTCATAATCGCTGATGCGCGTGCGATTCGTAGCGCCGACTTCGCGCAATCTCGCGCCGCTTTTTTCCATCACTTCGGGAATGCGAAAACTGCCGCCAATTTCGATCAACTCGCCGCGAGAGACAATGACTTCGCCGCCTTCGGCAAGCGTGTTCAACACCAGCAGTACAGCCGCCGCGCAGTTGTTTGCGACGATTGCGTCTTGGCTGCCAACGAGTCGCGCCAGCAATTGTTGACAATGCGATTCGCGTTTGCCGCGTTGCCCTGCGCTCAAATTGTATTCGAGATTCGAGTACGTGGAGGCGACTTCCGTGACCGCTTCGATAGCCGCTTGGGCAAGCGGCGCGCGTCCCAAATTGGTGTGAATAATCACGCCCGTTGCGTTGATAACTCTGCGAAGCGAAGCGCTAATCAATTGCGCTGCGCGAGCTTCGAGACGCTTTTCAATTTCCAAAAATAAGTCCGGAGTCTGGAGTCTGGAGTCTGGAGTCTCCTTATTTGGGAACCGTTTTCTGTTAGAGTTGGAATCGTTGCCATTTGTTTCAGTTCTTTGTTCAACATTAACCTCAGACTCCAGACTCCAGACTCCAGACTCTGAGACGATTTCCTGCCGTATATCATCCAATATTTCGCGCAGTAAATTGCGCACGAGGTCGCGGCTCAAGCTTTTCGACAGGCGCATTACGGCGGGGTTTGCCAGCAAGCTTTCGATTGAAGGTAAAGCTCTAAGTAATTCTTTCGACATGGATTATTATTGACACGCTCAAGTGCCTGGCGTAGATTCTAACATATCACCCCCACTGTAAGCTTATATCTTGAGTAAATATTGAATGGAATCAAAAGCAAATCTTAACCCTACAGATCTAGAGCTTGATCGCCTTGAAGCGGAAATGCGAAGGCTGAAAGTCGAGTACGACATCTTCTTTAATGGCGGGACGGTCAAACCTCCTATGGATACCAAAAATCGCGTCGAAACCATGATCAAGCGCTTGTTCGATGCGAAGGGACTTTCGTTCAGCCAACGATTTCGTTACAACAGTCTGGTCGCCCGTTACAATGTGATGCGCGAGTTGTGGCGAAAACGCACGCAAGAGCGCGAAGAGAGTGGCAGACCGCCAACGGTTGAAGCCGTGCTGGCGGCGCGTTCCTTGAACGTAACCATACGATGTCACGACCCGAAAAAAGAGCCTGAAAAAGTCAGCGAAATTTACGATTATTTGATCGCCGCAAAACGCGAATGCGGCGAGCGTGTCAGCAACTTGAGCTTTCCTATGTTCCAAAACTTCATCATGACTCGCACGACTCAAATCAAAGAGCAATTATCATCGGATGCCGTTGATTTCATCGTCGCCGTAGAAAACGGCAAAGTAAAATTCACCGCGCGAGCCGCAGATGATAAACCCAATCATGGAGCAAGCACGGTGAAGAAGCGGCAATTCTAAAGAATCTTGAAACCGAAGTTAATCAGGCAAATGACAGAATTCGCAGGGAACGGATTCGACCTTCGTTGCCTTCACGTATCGTGAAGCTCATTTGCCATTGAAAGAAAAAGCCTGATAAAAATGAAGAGCAATTTTGGCTTATATTTCATCGCTTTTTTACCAGTATCTCATACCCTCCGACAGAGAGGCATTGCAAACGCATACTCGCTTTGATAGCATCCATAGCTGGTCGGTAAGATCAGCATCAATTTTTCAATCAACGCAAGGGCTCTTTCAAAATTGTTGCGGTTGCGTTGATTCCTTAGAGGTATAAAAGATGCTGTCTGGTGATATTTCTGAAGCTTTAACTTTTGACGACGTTTCCTTAGTTCCTGCGCGCAGCGATGTTCTCCCAACAGAAGCGGAGACCACGACACGATTCACGCGCAACATTCCACTCAATATTCCCATCACTTCTTCCGCGATGGACACCGTGACGGAGTCGCATCTCGCCATAGCCATCGCGCAACAAGGCGGCATCGGCGTGGTTCACAAAAATCTCTCTATCGAATCGCAACGCGACGAAGTTGATAAAGTGAAACGCAGCGAGTCCGGAATGATTGTGGACCCTGTGACCATGACTCCTGACCGCCTGATTTATGAAGCGGTAGAAATGATGGAGCGCTATCGAATCTCCGGCGTTCCGATCGTAGAAGAAAACGGGCACCTTGTAGGCATATTGACGAACCGCGATTTGCGATTCGAGTTGCGGCTTGATTTGCCGATCAGCGAAGTGATGACGAAAGAAAATCTCATCACCGTTCCCGTAGGCACTACGCTACACGAAGCCAGAGCGATCTTGCAAAAACATCGCGTCGAAAAACTTTTAGTCGTTGATGACAACTACAAATTAAAGGGCTTGATAACGGTAAAAGATATTCAAAAAGCCATCAAGTATCCGCTTGCCGCGAAAGACGATTTAGGGCGTTTGCGCGTGGCTGCCGCAATCGGCGCAGGCGGCGATTTTTTAGAGCGTGCTCAAGAACTGGTTCGCGCCCGTGTTGACGCGCTGGTCATTGATACGGCGCACGGTCATCACGAAGGAGTTCTCAACGCGGTCAAAGCCATCAAACATCAATTCCCTGAGCTTGATCTTGTGGCAGGGAATGTCTCAACGACAGAAGGAACGAAAGATTTGATTGCCGCGGGCGTTGATGCGGTGAAGGTTGGACAAGGAGCCGGCTCAATTTGCACGACCCGCATCGTAAGCGGGGCGGGGGTTCCTCAAATTACAGCGGTAATGGATTGCGCGCGCGCGGCTCGCGGGTCAGGTGTGCCGGTCATCTCTGACGGGGGCATCAAGTATTCAGGCGAAGTCGCCAAGGCTATAGCGGCAGGCGCGGATTCAGTAATGCTCGGGTCGCTGTTTGCAGGAACTGATGAAAGTCCCGGCGAGATCATTTTATATCAAGGGCGTTCGTTCAAATCGTATCGCGGCATGGGTTCGATTTCGGCTATGAAAGAAGGCAGCAAAGACCGCTACGGGCAAGCCGGTGAAGCGCAATTGTCGAAGCTTGTGCCGGAAGGCATTGAAGGACGAGTACCCTACAAAGGTCCTCTCGAATCAATGATTCACCAACTGGTGGGCGGTCTTCGTGCAGGCATGGGGTATTGCGGTTGTCGCACCATTGCAGAGCTTAAAGAGAAAGCGCAATTCATTCGCGTGACCAACGCCGGTCTGCGCGAAAGCCACGTCCACGATGTCATCATCACCAAAGAAGCGCCCAACTATCAGGTTGAGTAGGAGTTTCTAAGTGATAGAAATACTACGCAATCACGCTTTAAAATTGCTGGTGATAGCAGTGATTCTTTTTGCAGGAATCACTGCTCAATCACAAAATAACGATATAGAACTAAAGAAGTGGGTTGGCACATATCCAACCTATAACGAAGCCGGATATCCGTCGTCAAAGAGTTTCTTCCACCTTCCCGAAATTGCCGCCCCCTTAAAAAAGCTCTTGAGTAAAGAGGATTTTTACTATCTGACAAAAGGGCATACGAAAGAAGGCCCTATCAAACTCTTTGAAAACTATTTACAAGTTTATTTGTGCGGCACGCGTGGTTCTTACCCTTGTGACAATAACACCTTAGAAGCTGTTTTAAAAGTCAGGGAGTAAAAATAGGCTCAATGATTTCAAAGGACTTACGGAAGTGAGCAAAACATAATTTGGGTCGTTTCTTGCCTGTAAGTGCTGGAAATTCATTCAATCTATAACTTTTAAAACA
>JANMSG010000024.1:0-4994 GCA_031389065.1 Acidobacteriota bacterium
TGCGGTGAGCCACGACGGACAAACCTCAAGAGGCTTTCAACTGGCTTGGGACAATGTGTTTTACAATAGCGAATCGCTTGGCTATGTCGTCGCAACCCATCAACGCGGACTCGATCGCGGGCCGAGCGTCTTCACCTACTATTACCCTTTATGTGATGATGACCCGAAAGCAGCTCGCTCGCGTTTGCTGGATGCAGATTGGGCAAACTGGGCTGATGTTATTTTAACCGATATGAGTCGCGTGCATCCGGAGATTCGCTCGCTGGTTGAACGGCTTGATGTGATGCGTTGGGGACACGCGATGATTCGCCCGCGCCCGAATTTCGTCAGGAGCGCGGCACGCCTTGCAGCCGAAAAAGCGTATCGCAATATTCACTTCGCGCATTCGGATTTAAGCGGCATCGCTTTGTTTGAAGAAGCCTTCTATCACGGCAACCGCGCCGCTGAGGAAGTGCTTGCCAAGATAAAAAGTTAATTGAGAATGTTATTGCGCCGATATTTCAGCGGAAAGTATAGTAATGATGAAAAGTTGGAAATTATCGGAGGTCAACATGAAAGTCAATATTTCCTCTGAGACTGAAAAAGCATTAAAAGAGATGGCATCACGTAGCGGTCAAGATGTGGCTGACTATGCCGGAGATATCATTGAAAAGCAGATTCAAGCACAAAGGCTTTTCTCAAACACCAATGGCAAAGATGAAGATGACCCGGAGGCTTTATCTCTCGCCATCGCTAAGATGACAAATCGCCCTCCTGAAGCGATTGCGGAAGCTCAAACTCGCGCCATAGCTGCTTGCAAACCGCGAAATGAGATTCCGCCCGGTAAGACTCTCTTTGATATGGTTGCCGGAAAGTGGCCAGGCGACGAAACCGACGATCAAATTAAAGAAGCGCTTGAAAGGTTAAGTTAGGCGTGGGCGACTTATACCTTCTCGACACCAATATTCTTGTGCGCCTCATCCGTCAGGATGCGTTGGGGCAATATATTAACCTTACTTTTAAGCCTTTGGTTACCGAACCGCGCCCTATCATTTCTGTGGTGACAGAAGGCGAGATTCGCTCACTCGCATATCAATGGAGTTGGGGAAAGTTTAAGAAAGAGCAGATGAACTTTCTCTGTGGCTTCTTTGGTCGGCATACAATTGATTCGCCTGACGTGTTGGAGGCTTATGCGGCGATGGATTCTTATAGCGAATCTGTCGGGCGGGCTATGGGCAAAAACGATGTGTGGATCGCTGCGACCGCTTATGTCACAGGCGCAACGATTCTCACCACTGACCGCGACTTTAACCATCTACATCCACAGTTGATGACCCGCGAATGGATAGACCCGGACGCGAAACCATAGAGCCGTTTCATGATTTGAAGAAGCCTTCTATCAAGGCAACCGAGCCGCAGAAGAAATAGTAGGCAGAAGGCAGTAGGCAGCCTTTATTAAAGACTCTGTTGATGAAAAATGCTTTGAGAAAACCCGAAGATTTGGAAGAAAGCTCTTTGAATGATGCGGAAAATCGCAATTCACAGACAGACTACTGCCTACTGCCTACTGCTTACCGCAACAAAGCCGTCTGGCTGTTTTCGCGCAACACCGACTTGATGGTGTTCTTAGGCAGCGCGGTCTTGTCGCTCCTTGCCTTGTGGATTGGCGCAAGACTCGGTGTGCTCAATAGTGACACGCCGGATTGGGCTTGGATTCCTGCCGTGCTGTTGATTGACGTAGCGCATGTTTATTCTACAGCCTTTCGCGTCTATTTCGATAAACAGGAACTCAAGCGCAGACCTTGGCTCTATACTCTTGTGCCGGTGATTGGCTTTGCCATCGGTGTGGCGCTCTATTCGGAAGGCGAGTTGGTCTTCTGGCGTGCGTTGGCTTACGTTGCGGTCTTTCATTTCGTGCGCCAGCAATACGGCTGGGTGGCGCTCTACCGTGCCAAAGCTCAAGAACGTGACGCGCTCAGCAAATGGATTGACAGCCTAGCGATTTATGCGGCGACAATTTATCCATTGATTTACTGGCACGCCAATCTGCCGAGAAAATTCTGGTGGTTCGTCGCCAGTGATTTTTCAGCGATTCCTTCTTTTATCGTAAAGATAGCCGCACCGCTTTATTGGCTGGCGATGTCTGCATATGCAGCGAAATCGCTTTATCTCTGGTGGGTCAAAAAACAGATCAATCCCGGCAAAGACATTGTTGTGGTGACTACGGCTCTTTGTTGGTACATAGGCATAGTTGCTTACAACTCAGATTACGCTTTTACGATTACCAATGTGATTATTCATGGAGTTCCGTATTTGGCATTGATTTATTGGTACGGGCGGGCGCGACTGGCGCAAGCGGAAAATCGCGGTGCGTTTCGTTTGTTTGCTCGCGGCCCGGCGGCATTTCTGTTTCTGCTCTGGGTGGCAGCTTACTTTGAAGAGATGATTTGGGACAGAGGCGTCTGGCACGATAGAGATTGGTTCTTTGGCAGCAATTGGGAAGTTGATTCGTGGAAGCTGGTTTTGGTGCCACTGCTGGCTCTGCCGCAATTGACGCATTACGTTTTAGATGGCTTTGTGTGGCGGCGCAAATACAATCCCGATTTTACGCTGGCAATGTCAGATGAGAAAAACTAGACCGATGATTTATCGCGTGATTGAACCGAGTTTCTCTTTGAAAATAAGCTCATCACCAAGCCACAATGGATATAAAACCTTCACAGAGATTCTTACATAAATCTAAACTTGTGCAAAAAAAGCTACAAATATATTTACACTTGATGAAACCCCCACTATAATCACGCCGCTGCATACTCCGGGTCATTAAACTTTTAGGTATCCGTCTCTTTGACCAACTTCAATATTCGAGCGCTCAAATTTTTTAGGAGGAAATACGATGTCCCTGTATCGTTCTCTCGCTCATATTTGTCTATCTATTGCCTGCTTCATTCTGCTTTCTGCAAGTGCCTTTGCCGCTCAGGATTGGAAGCCCGTTGATTCTGCACTGCTTGCCTTGAAGGTGCCCGTTGTTGATAAAGATGCTGACGCAGAAGCCATATTCTGGGAAGTTCGTTTGGACGACTCAGATCTCGACCTCGTTTTCAATCACTACATACGCATCAAAATTTTCACCGAACGCGGTAAAGAATCACAAAGCAAAATAGACATTCCTTACCTCGGTAGATACCAGATCAAAGACATAGCCGGACGCACGATTAAAGCCGACGGCTCAATCGTTGAACTCAAGAAAGATGCGATCTTTGAACGCACTATAGTCAAGCTCAGCGGCGTGAAAATCCAGGCGAAATCATTCGCTATGCCAGCGGTTGAACCGGGCGCAATCATCGAGTATCGTTGGAAAGAAGTTCGCCCATATACTTTAGCCAACAACTTGCGCCTGCAATTCCAACGCGATATTCCTGTTCAATTTGTCAAATACTATCTCAAGCCCCAGGAGTTTCAAAGATTGGGAATGAGTACGATGACCTTTAACGGGCAGAACGCGCCGTTGGTAAAAGAGAGGGACGGATTCTATTCGACCACAATGGTCAATATGCCTGCTTTTCGCGAAGAACCACGCATGCCGCCCGAAGATCAAGTGCGAACCTGGATGCTGATCTATTACACCAGCCAGTCAAAGGTTGTGCCTGAAAAATTCTGGAATGATCTGGGCAAGGAAATTCATGAAGCAGTCAAGGGGAAAATGAAGCCCAACGATGAAGTGAAGAAAGCGTCGGCAACAATTATCGGCGACGCTTCATCACCTGAAGAAAAAGTGAAGCGGCTTTTTGATTTTTGTAGATACAAAGTTAAAAACATTTCTGACGATGCGTCGGGTATGACAGCCGAACAGCGTAAGAAGATGAAAGAGAACAATTCACCCGCTGATACGCTCAAACGCGCGATGGGCGATAACGAAGATATAGATTTGTTGTTTGGCTCGCTGGCTACGGCTGCAGGCTTTGAAGCGCGACTCGCTTTGTCATCATTTCGCGATGACATTTTCTTTGACCCGAAAATTCCGCTCATTACTTTTATGCAACCGTCCTGCGTAGCGGTTCAGGTAGGCGAGAGCTGGCGTTTTTTCAATCCCGGAACCGCTTATGTTCCCTACGGAATGTTGCGCTGGCAGGAAGAAGGCGTAACCGCGCTGGTCACAGATTCAAAAGCGCCCAAGTTTGTTGAAGTGCCTATGTCTGCGCCGGAAAAATCGCTGGAGAGCCGCACTGCGAATTTGCATTTGAGTGAAGACGGGACGCTTGAAGGCGATGTGAAAATCACTTACTCGGGACATTTGGCTTACGAAAAGAAAGAATATAACGATGACGATTCGCCGCAACAACGCGAAACAACTCTGAAAGAGATGATGCAAAATCGAATGAGCAGTGTGGAAATTTCAAACATCCGCATCGAAAACGTCACAGAGTTGGACAAGCCTTTTACCTACTCATTCCACATCAAAGTGCCTGGCTACGCGCAACGCACAGGCAAAAGGCTTTTCCTGCAACCGGGTTTCTTTCAACACGGAATCCGCGCGCTCTTTCAAACCAGCGAACGCAAATACTCAGTCTATTTTCATTACCCCTGGGCGGAAGAAGATGTTGTGACGATTGATCTGCCTGCCGGATATGGGCTCGATAACGCCGATCAGCCTGCGTCTTTTGGTATAGAGAAAATCGGAGCCTATGAGGTGAAGATTGGCGTGACGACAGATAAACGAACTTTGGTATATAAACGTAAATTTTTCTTTGGCGGTGAGAACAGAATCATTTTCCCTGCTTCAAGCTATCCAAAGTTGAAGCAGGTTTTCGATACGATCTACGAAGCGGACAATCATACCATCACGCTGAAGCAAGGCGCAGAGAAGTGAGAGGGTAAGAGATGAGTTTGGTGTTGCGCCTTAAGCTTAATGACAGACAGGTAAGCCAAGTCCGACAAACTTCTGTTTGTCGAAAGACCTACTTCAACTTTTCAACAAACTGAAGTTTGTCGGACATTTTTTGCAATCCTTACCT
>JANMSG010000058.1:0-15239 GCA_031389065.1 Acidobacteriota bacterium
CAAGAACAGCATCGTGCTGAAAAACAGCAGCAACAACAAGAGCAACAGCGACGTGAGCAAGAACAACAACGTGAGCAACGTCGCGCTGAACGTCAACAACAAGAACAACAACAGCAGGAACAACAGCGTCGCGAGCAACAACAGCAGCAACAGCAGCAACAACAGCAACAAGAGCAGCGTCGCGCAGAAAAAGAACAGCAACGACAGCAGCAGCAGCAAGAACAACAACAACAGCAGCAGCAACAACAAGAACAGCAGCGTCAAGAACAGCAGCGTCGCGAAGAAAAACAGCAACGTAAAAAAGGCGACAATTAATCGCCAGCAGCGACTCATTGAGGGCTGGCAATTCTTTGTTCTTTGAGTATGGGAAGTAGTGCTTTCTTCCCTGGTTTTATACTTTGATTGATTGTTGGCACGGACTGGATGGATGAGGAGTGGACATAAAGATATAACACCCCATCTGCTTCATCCTGTTTCTCTTCTCATCTGTCTGGTCGGTGTCATCAATCATAACTTTCTTGACACTCGCACGAGTGGCTTATAGATTCGCTTGCTATGAGCGAATCACAACATTCAGAAAAAAACCCTTCTGGCAGTTCTCTAAAAACAATCTTCATCAACGACGAAGGCGAGTTGCGCTGCGGTTGGCGCGTTGTCGTTTTTCTTTTGATCTTCGCCATTGCTCTGCAACTGATCGGCGGTCTGGTTTTTTTACTCAGCGTTTTTATACCCGCTTTCCGAAATTTACTGACCTCTCCTGATAATTCAATCAACGCCGGATGGGCTGAAGTGCTGCAATTCGGTTTGATCAATACCGTCAGTCTTTTAGCCGTGCTGATCGCCAACGGGATATGCGCCAGATGGTTGGAACGCCGTAGTTTCGCATCCACGGGATTTCAATTTCACAAAGGCTGGTTGAAAGATTCAGCATTAGGCTTTGCGCTCGGCGCAGTTACTTTGACAATTGCCGTAGGGATCGCGGCAGCAAGCGGCGCGACTTTTTTCACTTTGAAGACCAGCGATTTTGCGGCTCTCGCTCCATCATTCTTTTTCTTCTCCATCTTTTTTCTCCTCGCTGCGGCAAACGAAGAAGCGCTGGTTCGCGGCTTCGCCTTTCAAGCATTGGAACATAACCTGGGCGCAGTTGTGGCAATCTCTTTCACCTCGGCAATCTTCGGATTGCTGCATCTGAAAAACGAGGATGTGACGCTTTTCTCTACCTTCAACACAATCTTAGCGGGTGTGTGGTTAGGCATCGCGTATTTGATGACGCACAGTTTATGGTTGGCAACAGCGCTGCATTTTTCATGGAATTTCGTAATGGCTTCCGTATTTGGTTTGCCGGTGAGCGGCATCAAACTTTTTAAGTACTTTGCCTGGCTCGACGGTACCTCAACTAACAGGTGGATTTCGGGCGCAGATTATGGACCGGAAGGCGGCGCGGCAGCCACGCTTGCTTTGATCATTTGCACACTGTTTATCTGGAAGAGCGGGCTTTTTCAAACTACCCAGGAGATGGCGCAGGCGATACAACACGGCAAGCGCAAAAATGATTTCCCAGACAGCATGACACAATCAAATGATGAAAATATCGGTTGAGAGATTGTTTCGCTTGATACAGCGATAGCCATCAAATACACATCCCTTGAGAGCCGGTTCGTATCTGACGAATTGCGCGTTCAAGAACCGTTGCTCAACGGCGTGACGGTAACGAGAAAAAGCTTGCTTGCGAGTATTTCCATCGCAAGCAAGCTTTTCAAAATATTTGTTTAAAAAATATTAGCTATTCTTTTCAGCAATATCGCCGATGACAGGAATTTTCCACATTTGACCTTGATTTGCTTTCACCATGGCTATGATGTGAATAACCAAAAATCCAACAAGAAAAGCCAGACTGAGCAGAGCCATAATAATATTTCCTCCGAAATAGGTAAATCCGGAATTCGTTGCTCTTGCGCCTGTATCCACAACCGCACTTAATATTTGGAGAAGGATACTAAGTACAAAATAAATACCGAATAGGATTAAACCTTGCAACGCATGAAAGCGTAGAAAGCGATTCTCTTTCGGCTCTGTAGCCAGCCAGAGGATGCAAGGAATTAAGTTGATGCAGCACAAGCAAGTCGGCAAATAACAAAGCAGCGCTGCGACGTTATAGCTCAAGCCTAAAGTTTTCGTTTTATTTTCAGGCGGCGGGCCTCCATAGCCTCCACCACCTTGATACCCTCCCGGCGGCGGGAAACCTCCTCCTTGGGGTGGCGGATACCCACCTCCTCCTTGATAACCTCCCGGCGGTGGCGGATAGCCTCCCGGCGGATTTCCATACGGCGGCTGATTACTCATCTGTATTTCCCCTTTCAATAGTTCTGAACTTGAAATGCGGCTGTCGCCTTGCCGCGCAATACTACTAAAGACCTTCGCAAGAGGCAAGAGATCAATCCGTAACAAGTTGAAAAGACGCGTGCGCCACTGTTTCTTTTCAACGCACTGTTGACAGCCGCTGAAATTGGTCGCTATAATTTCAGACTTTCGTTTCAACATAAGTTTTGGGAGAGTCAACATGGCATACGCAGTAATTCAAACAGGCGGCAAACAGTTCCGCGTAACCGAAGGCGAAGTCGTTCGCGTTCCTACAATTGTGGCAGAAGTCGGCGCTTCCATTGACTTTGACACCCTCGCAACAGGCGATGGCGACACCGTCAATTTAGGCGCACCCTTGCTTGACGGCATACGCGTTTCCGCCACGATTGTCGAACACGGGCGCGGAAAAAAGATCATCGTCTTCAAGATGAAACGCCGCAAACAGTACAAGAAAACTCACGGTCATCGGCAGAATTTTACCGCCGTGAAGATCGAATCATTAGGGTAATTCAACACGTTTTAATAGAGCGGCATTCAGCAGCCGATTTGAGGAGTTATGGCACATAAGAAAGGTGTAGGCAGTTCGCGCAACGGGCGCGATTCCAATGCACAGCGTTTAGGCGTCAAGCGATTTGGCGGGCAAGCCGTAAATGGCGGAGAGATTCTCGTTCGTCAACGCGGCACGAAATTCAAACCCGGCAACAATGTCGGTCGCGGCTCAGACGACACACTGTTTGCGCTGGTGACCGGTTTGGTCAAGTTTGAAGCAAAAGGACGCAAAGGCAAATTCATCAGCGTCTATCCACAACAACCTTAGAGATTAGATATTAGAGGCTAGATGTCAGAAATTACATACTAACCTCTGGCATCTGACATCTGACATCTAATTAAATGCAGTTTTTAGACCGAGCGAAGATCGTAGTAAAAGGCGGAGATGGTGGAAACGGCGTAACTGCTTTTCGACGCGAAAAGTTTGTTCCGCGCGGCGGTCCTTCAGGGGGCGATGGCGGTCGCGGCGGCTCCGTCTATATGGAATCTACAGACCAACTGAACACACTTCTACAATTCCGTTTCAATCCTGAATTTCGCGGCGAACGCGGCGGACACGGCGAAGGCAGCAATAAACACGGCAGTGATGGTAAAGACATAACGGTTCTGGTTCCCGTTGGCACTCTGGTTACGGATGCCGAAACCGGCGAGTTCATCCATGATTTTGCAACCATAGGCGAGCGCATAAACATTGCGCCGAGTGGACGCGGGGGTCGCGGCAACGCGCAGTTTGCCACACCAACCAATCGCGCCCCTCGTTATCATGAAGACGGAGGACCGGGCACCGTTCGCCTGCTTCAATTAGAGTTGAAGTTGATAGCCGATGTCGGGCTCGTGGGTTTCCCCAACGCCGGCAAATCAACTTTAATCTCGCGCATATCCGCCGCGAAACCGAAAATTGCCGATTATCCTTTCACAACTCTTGTGCCCAATCTTGGCGTGGTCTCCTATGGGGATTCCAGAGATTTTAAAACCTTTGTCGTCGCGGATATTCCGGGCTTAATTGAAGGGGCACACGAAGGTACAGGGCTGGGATTGGAGTTTTTGCGGCACGTCGAGCGCACCAAACTCTTGCTTCACGTTGTTGATGTTTCTTCGACAGGTCGCGATCCGGTGGAAGATTTTTTGACCATCGAACGAGAGCTTCAATTGTACAAGGGAGAGTTGCTTGAAAAGCCGCAGGTGGTCGTAGCCTCGAAGATGGACGCGCTTGATGAGTTGGAAAGAGTGGCAGCGCTTCGCGCCTTTTGCCAGGAGCGCAAACTAGAGATCCTTGAAATTTCGTCTGTAACCGGTCTTGGCATAAAAGAGTTGATTAATAACCTTGGTCACAAGCTTGAGGAAATGCAAAAAGCCGACAAAGAAGTAGAGACAGATTTTCAAGCCGTTTAGCGAGGGTCTTTGACCGCTTCTAAAACGAGCCGGTTATTTTTTTGTAGAGGTGAGTCTGACAAAGCAGCGCATAGGAGCCTACGGCGGCACGTTTGACCCTATTCATCTGGGGCATATAGAAATCGCCCGCTCTGTTGTGAGGAATTTCGAGCTTAATAAATTGCTGGTGGTTCCCGCTTACAAACCGCCGCACAAAAGTCTCGATGCAATTTCAGATTCAAGACATCGTTACGAGATGTGCGTTCTGGCTTTTCAAGACGAACCGAAGATTACTGTCTCAAAGATGGAAATTGATTTACCCGAAAGACCTTACACGATCAATACCATCGAAAGGTTGCGGGTTGAATACGGAACAGAGGCGCAGCTTTTTTTTGTAATGGGGGCGGACTCTTTTGAAGAAATCACGACGTGGCGCGAGTACGAGAGACTGCTATCAAGCACCAACCTCATCGTCGAATCGAGAGCCGGGCGCGATTTTTCAATTTCGCATTTGCCTGCGGTGTTTCGCGAAAAAGTAATTGATACGCGCCTCTTGAAAGATCGCGAGTCTTTTATAAAAAGCGCTGTCGGTTGTTTAATTTACCTCACAAGCTATGTCAATCGTGAGGTATCATCTACGGAAATCCGGCGCAGGGTTCAAGCAGGGAAAAGCCTCGAAGGGCTGAGTGCGCCAAGCGTCATTGATTACATAGAAGAACAAAAATTGTATAGATAAGAGTTAGGCAAAATACAAAGGCACGAATTATGAGTAGCATTCCAAATGAACAGGACGTTGTAACAATTTTAGAACCGGAAGAAGCCGTGAGGCTCGCCGCTCATGCTGCCGAAGAGAAGAAAGCCGACGATTTAGTCATTCTAGATTTGCGGGAAGTGGCTTCGTTCACAGAATTCTTTCTCATCTGCAATGGCTCAAATGCGAAACAGGTGCAAGCCATTTCCTATTCGATTGAAGACACCCTTCGCAAAGCAGGAAAACGCCCTATGCACATTGAAGGCTACACCACAGCCGAATGGATTTTGTTAGACTACGGGGATTTTCTGGTTCATATATTCAGCGCTACGGCGCGGCGCTTCTATGACTTGGAGCGCTTGTGGCGCGATGCCAAACGTGTAGAGATTTCTGGTCATTCCCAATAACAGGCCGCTTCACGAGAAGCGCGAAGCATCATTATTCTATTGCGATGATTAAGCTGGTAAATACCTCACCTGCCATGCAAAGAATCGCGGAACTCGTTGAACGGGTCGCGCAAACCGATACGAGTGTCTTGTTGCTTGGCGAATCGGGAACTGGCAAAGACGTTTTAGCGCGCCTGATTCACGAACTCAGTCCCAGACGCGATAAACCTTTCGTCAAAATTGACGGCGCGGCTTTGCCTGAAGATCTCTTCGAATCGGAACTTTTCGGCTTTGAAAAAGGTGCCTTCACAGGCGCAAGCGAAGCCAAGCCCGGAAGATTTGAAGCGGCAAACGGCGGCACCCTGGTGCTTGATGAAATCGCCAATCTCAGTCTTTCGGCACAAGCGAAACTACTACGCGTCATTGAAGAACGCAGCTTTGAAAGATTGGGCGGCAAGCAAACCATCAAAATAGATGTGCGCATCATTGCGCTTGCCAATGTGGATATGAAAGAGGCAGTTCGGGCGCACGCCTTTCGCAACGATCTTTATTATCGCCTGGCTGTCGTAACGCTGGAACTGCCGCGCTTGCGAGAGCGTCATGAAGATATAGCGTTACTCGCCGAACACTTCTTAAAACAGTTTGCCTCGCGCAACGGACGCACAAGCTTACAGCTTTCAAGCGCGGCTCTTGAATTATTGCTAGACTATGATTTTCCAGGCAACGTAAGAGAGCTGAGAAACATATTAGAACGTGCGGTGCTGGGAACCAATCGCGAAGTGATAGAGGCTGAACATTTGCCGGAGTATTTACGTTCGACAAGCAGATTGATGCAATCGCGTTCACGCAAACCGTCACTTGCCGAACTCGAAGCGGTTTACATACGCGAGGTGCTCGAATTCGTGCGCGGCAATAAAACCCGCGCCGCTGAAATACTCGGCATTAGCAGAAAAAACTTGTATGAGAAGATGCACCGCTATCACATCAGTCTGGGCAGAGCGCAAGACTCGGAACCGTTTGAGTGAAAAGAGGTAGAGAGTTTTGAAGCGGTTTCTGATCGCTGCGAAACAGAATTCAATGAAGTTGCAATTTGTTTGGATAGGCAAAACCAAAAAAGCGGCAATCAAAGAATTGACGAACGAATATCTTGAGCGCCTGAAAAATTTCGCGCGCCTTGAAGTGACAGAATTACGTGACCGTGATGATGCCGGTAACGACCGCGAAAAGATCGTTGAAAAAGAGGCTGAAGAAATTCTCAAACGTCTCGAAGCGGGCGAGTTCTTAGTCGTTCTTGATGAAAAAGGAAGTGAGCTTGATTCCTTTCAAATGGCAGACTTTTTGGACAAACATAGAAATGCCGGCACCAAGCAAATAACTTTTTTGATCGGAGGGCATTTCGGTTTAGCTGATAAGATAAAAAAACGCGCCGATTTCGTGTTATCGCTATCGCGACTGACTTTCACTCATGAACTGGCGCGTGTATTTTTGATGGAGCAAGTTTACCGTGCATTTGCTATACTTCACGGCTTGCCTTATCAGAAGTAAGAGTGCGTGTTAAAAGGAAGCTTGACCGGGGATTTTCAGACCAGCAGATAAATAATAGAGCCGGGAGTTTTGGATGGATAAAAAAAAGCTAAAACAATATGAAGCGAAATTGAACGAGTATAGAAATATGCTGCTCGGTATGGTCGAGCGCACAGAAGATTATGGCAGAGAAGCGGACCGCGATGTCAGCCAGGACCCTGCCGATAAAGCATCGAACTCATACACCAAAGAATTACTCTTTTCTCAAAGCACGAATGAGCGCAATACCTTGAAGTTGATCGAAGAAGCGCTGGCGCGAGTTCATGATGGCTCATTTGGCGAATGTCTCAATTGCGGCGAAGACATTCAGCCGAAACGTCTGGACGCAATCCCTTGGGCACCCTACTGCATTAAATGTCAGGAGCTTCAAGAACAAGGACTGCTGGGCGATAAAGACGAGTAATCCGTTGACTTGGCTCTCGCCATCTACGCGAGAGCCAAGACAACAAGCCGCATCAATCTACCACCCTAATGCTAGCGTCACGGAGGGTTGAACGTGTTGTCTGGCGCAATCCAAACCATAAGAGACGGGTTTCTTTCCTTAGCCTATCCGCAAGAATGCCGCATTTGCAGCCAGTCCGTTGAATCTTGGAATGATGGAGTGGTTTGTTCGGTGTGCTGGAACGATAAATCCGTTACCAGACTTTTCATCGGCGAAGCGTGTTGCATAAAATGCAACGCACCATTACCACCCCTGCAAAGCTTCCCTGCTCTTGCCAAGCCTTCAGACGATCTTGAGCGATCAGAGAAAACGGAATTGACCAGGGTTGCGCGCGTCACCGCAACTGAGCGTTACTGCAATCAATGTGAAGCAATGCCTTTTACTTTTGCGCGAGCCTGCGGAGCATATACAGGAGCACTCGAAGCGAATGTGCTTTTCTTGAAATCGCAGCCACACCTTTGCCGACGTTTGCGCGAAATACTCAGGCAAACCTTTGCCACCAATCTAAAATACTTATTAAGTGATGTAGTGATACCTGTTCCTTTGCACGATGCGCGTAAACTGGAGCGCGGCTTTAATCAAGCGGAACTGATAGCCAGAGCCATCGCTTTGCATTTCAATTTGCGGCTTGATGTTGGGACGCTCGTGCGCGTAAAAAACACCGAAAGACATCGCGCCGGGATGGATGCGCTTGACCGAATGAAGTCCGTCGAAAGCGCTTTTCAAGTCACTCATGCAAAGGCAATTCAAAATGCCTCCGTGCTTTTGATTGATGATGTGTTCACTACAGGCAGCACAATTTGCGCGGCGGCAAAAACTTTGCTTGAAACAGGCGCAGCACAAGTACAGATATTGACGATTTCAAAAGTCACGGATGTGGCAAATTGTTAGCGATCTCTATAGATAAGCTCTAGTCATCGTAAGGATTCAGACAAAGCTAGGGGAAGCAAGGGAGTTCAGAGTTTTGCTTTGACACGCGATTCCCTGCTGCAACTCACGCCTCAAGGCAAAACTCTGCAGGTGCACTTTATTTTGTTAGACCATTAACCTTCAATCTCTATAGAGCGTCAAAGGAAACGCCCCGAAAATTTATGCTTTCATCACTTGAGGGGAAATCCGAAGGTTCAGATAGACCATTCAAATTTTCGTATAAGCGTTGCTCGATTGCGTCATCTCTTCAAATTCTCTGGCGGTTTCAAAGGCTTGGCTCAGAATAAGTTAATAGATTCGTCGCATTTCTTCTTGCCAAAGGCATACGAGTTGCTCCACAATAGCACTCCACATTTGTAAATAAAGCAGTCAGCTATAAATAAGCAGTCATCAACAGTAAGCAGTATTATCTAAAAGCACTGATTCTATCATCTACATCATTCGCTGTAGGTGTTTTTTCATTAGATTTATATCTTTCCAGTCACAAGTCAAAATATCTGCTGGCTTTCTCAAAGCAGACAGATAGATAAACAGTGGATTTCAATAGATTGTTAGAGCAACTCATTCGGCTCTCAGGCGCAATTTGAGGTTCCGAATGACACATCATTCAGGAGGATTCTATAATGAGTAAAAGGCTAGCTCTGGCAAAGAGGGGTGTTGTCTATGCACTCACTTTGCTGTTAATTCTCGGCTCTTTCAGCGGATTGAGTTATGCGCAGGTTGCAACAACCAGTCGTATCAGCATAACAGTGACAGACCCACAAGGCGCGCTCGTTTCCGATGCACAAATCCTCGTCAAAAGCGATTCTATAGGTGCTGAATTCAAAGCGAATAGCGGCAGTGATGGGAAGACCTCTATTTCCTCTTTGCCGGTCGGGTCTTATAGTGTCACGGTATCCGCCAAAGGATTTAAACAAACAGTGGTCACCAATGTTGAAACTCAAATCGGCGGCACCTCTACAGTAACCATCACACTCGAAGTTGGGGCGACAAGCGAAGTCGTCACAGTCACAGGCGGAGCTACACTTTTGGAGAAAGAATCTACCTCCATCGGCTCATCTATCTCAGGGCGACAGATCACTCAACTGCCCTTCACATCGCGCGATGCGCTTGATCTTGTGTTGAATCTTCCGGGCACTTCCGGTGGAGGTCGGCCGCGAGCGTCCACCATAAACGGACTTCCAAAATCCGCACTCAGCATCACGATGGACGGAATAAATGTTCAAGATGGTCTTCTCAGATCTTCGGATGGTTTCTTCACCTATATTCGTCCGCGCATTGACGCCATCGAAGAGGTTCGCGTAACCACAGGCGGTCAGACAGCGGAATCGGCAGCAGGCGGTGCCGTGCAAATTGCTTTTATTACCAAGGGTGGCACGAATGAGTATCACGGCGGCGCTTGGTGGTATAACCGCCAGAGGGCATATAACGCTAATTACTACTTCAACAAATTGAAACGCATCACACAGGCTGATGGCACTAAGGTCGAAACTCCACGCGCCCAAGTGATGCTCAATCAATGGGGTATAAAAGCGGGGGGCCCCATAACTCCTTGGCTGAAAGACAGGGCTTTCTTCTTTATCTCTTATGATGAATTCCGCTTGCCAGAGCAAGCCATAAGAACCCGCACGATTCTAAGCCCTGAAGCCCAGGCTGGCATATTCCGGTTTCCTGACACAACGGCACCAGGCGGAGTCAGGTCAGTCAATCTTTACGATTTAGTTAGAGCCGGTAATTTTCCGACAACGCCTGATCCAACGATTGGAAGGATTCTTTCTGACATTCGCTCTTCCAGTTCAAAAGGCTCTGTCCAGGACAATACGGATCCGAACTTCCAAAACTTCACATTCACAAACACGGGTAGCCAGGTGCGACGCTTCCCAGATATTCGTTTAGATTTCAAGATAACCAGTAAACATCATCTGGAAGCCATCTATCATTATCAGGACTTCGCCGGAGGGGCGGACTTCCTCAACGGCGTTGATCCTGCCTTCCCCGAGCCACTTCCACAGATTTTTGGGAAACAGGGATCTGACAGATTCTCAGGCTCAACGGCTCTTCGATCACAACTTACTTCCAGTATCGTAAACGAAGCACGATTTGGGTTTACTGGCGGAACCGTTGGCTTTTTTACCAACCTTGCGCCCGGAGATTTCGCTCCCTTTGGTGGTATTGCGCCGGTATTCCCTGTTGGCAGCAACCCGTTTTCGGTCACCACCAACTCACGACGCAATGGTCCCAGATTCGAATTCAAAGACAATGTTTCGTGGTTCAAAGGCAGACACAATATGAGCTTTGGCGGTAGTTGGGTCAAAGATGCCCTGTTCCAGCAAAGCTCAGGAGGCGCGGTGGTACCGACTGTCAACTTTGGCGTATCAGCTACAGACCTCCCACTGTTTAATACATTCAACTCGATTCCTACTAACTTTAGAGGCAATGCCAGAGCCATCTATGCTTTGCTGACCGGTCGCGTCACGTCAATAAACATCAACGGTAAGCTCAACGAGGAGACCAAGAAGTACTCGCTCGATGGCCAAGCTATCGAGCGAAACGAATCATTCGAATATGGATTCTATGGACAAGACTCCTTCAGATTCAGAGACAACCTGACCATCAATTATGGTCTGCGTTGGGAAGCCGTTCTGGCGCCGAAACACCTGAACGAAGTTTACATCAGTCCCGGTTATGCCAATCTCTTCGGCATAAGCGGCGTAGGCAACATCTTCAAACCCGGAGCAAATGCGGGGCAGGTACCGTTCTACAGTCCTGTAACCAAAGACACCAAACCGTATGATGATGACCTGAACAACTTCGCTCCGAACATTGGGATCGCCTGGGTGCCAAAATTCAATAATTCCTGGCTCAAGTTCATCTTTGGCGAAGGCGATCAGACAGTGTTGCGCACAGGCTACTCTGTCTCCTTCTTCAAAGGCGGCAGTTTCGATACCCAGGGCATCTGGGCTGCCAACCCAGGTTCTACAAGCTTCGCCGGGAAGCGAGAGAATATAGAGTTCCCGTCAGGCTCTGTCTTGCTACGTAATGGACTGCCAGCGCTCACGACACCGCTGGACCCGACATTCCCGAGAGCCGCAGCAGTCGGCATACGTATGGCTGACTTTGATCCTGAATTCAAAACGCCGTACGTTCAGTCCTGGTCGCTTGGCATTCAACGAGAAATAATGAAGGACACGGTTCTCGAAGTGCGTTATGTTGGCAATCGTTCGATTCACCTGCCGGGCAATGTTGGACTCAATGAGCCCAACATCTTTGAGAACGGCTTCCTTCAGGAATTCATCGCCGCGCAAAACAACCTGGCTATTTTTAAAACAGCAAACCCGAGATGCGGACAAACGGGACAACCTGCTTGCAATTTCAGCAATGCAGGCCTGTCCGGACAGCTCGCCTTGCCTATTTTTCAGGCATCATTTGGCAGCACCGCAACCAATTTCGCGCGCTCCGATTTCGTCACGGCTCTTGAAAGAGGCACTGCCGGAAGCGCAGCGCAACTCCTGGCTTTCACCACCACATTCCAGAACGCCAGAGTGACGGCCGGATTGCCGGCGAATCTCTTCCTTGTCAATCCGGCGGTACTTGGCGGGGGACAAAATAATCCGGCGAATGGCTCGACCATACAGACCAACATTGGCAGCAGCTACTACAACGCATTACAGGTGGAGTTGCGAAGAAGATTGTCGAATGGTCTTCTCGTTCAAGGCAGTTACACGTTCGCCAGGGCTCTTGAAACCTTTGGCACTTCGGTTCGAAATTTGACCAGCAACAAAGGCACATCAAATTCCGACATTCGCCACGCCTTAAAGATGAACTATGTTTGGGAGCTTCCCTTGGGGACCGGACGCAGATTCCTCAACTTCCGCGGACCGGCTGGCATCATCGGCAAGGTATTAGAGGGCTGGGAGACTGATGGTATCTTCAGATGGCAGAGCGGACGCCAGTTCAATCTGACCTGTGGACGCGCTACGGTCAACACCAACGATGCCGGTTGTAATCTGATCGGTATTAACAACCAGGGCTTGCAAGACCTGATCAAGATTCGCAAAGACGGGGAAGCGGCAAATCGTGGCACCGTCTTTTATCTGCCGAAAGAGTTCATCGAGAACACCCAGAAAGCATTCGGAACGATTCAAGGAACTCCGACTGGACCGCATATCGCGCCGCCGACAACGCCTGGCAAAGTCGGGTCATTTATGCAACTCTACGGACCGTCATTCCTGCGCGCTGACTTGAGCCTTGTCAAGAAGACTCGCATCACAGAAAGAACGAACATTGAATTTCGCACCGAATTCTTGAATGCTTTCAATAATGTGAACTTCCTGATCGGTGGAGCTGCCAATGATGCAACCAGCGCTGGTGTCGGTGGATTGACATTCGGACAAACCGATCAAGCATACCTGGATACGTCTACAACAAATGATCCGGGTGGTCGCTTGATTCAATTCGTCCTTCGCCTCAACTTCTAATCCGAGGTTGAGCTTTACTCTGGAACGGGAGTGCGATCGTTATGCGCTCCCGTTTCTTCTATAGGAGAGTTGATATGAGTCTGCGCTCTCATTTCACCCGTTTGGTTCTTGTCATCTTCCTACCACTTTTGTGGGCGTCGGTTGCCGAAGCGCAAAGAGGACTGCGAGGACAAATATTTCTCCCCAACGGCGCTCCTCTACAGAAAGTCACCCGCTTCACCATCAATACGGATGATGGCAGTCGTAACGAAATTTTCTTCACAGATTCTAATGGACGAATCACCATATCATCGGCACCTGGCGGAGCTTATAAAATAACCGTAGAATCCGATGGCGAAACCTATGAGACAACCGTAGCATCATTTGATTCCAGGTACTCCGGTAGCCACATCAGCATCAATCTCAATTCTCTTAAAGCGAAAGCTTCTTCGCCGCCGGGCGAGATTAATGTCAACGACCTGGATCGTAATGTTTCTCCCAAAGCTAAAGAGGCGTATGATACGGCTCTCAACTTTATTAAGGCACAACAGTATGAACAGGCGGTAGAGCCTTTGAAGCGAGCCATCTCTCTTCAAAAAAATTACTTCCAGGCGCATAACGACCTTGGCGTCGTCTTCATGAAACTAAATAAGCTGAGTGAAGCTGAGGAAACGCTCAGGCAAACGATCAAGATCAATGACAAAGTTTACCTGCCTCAACTAAATCTCGGTGTCGTGCTAAACACGCAGAATAAGCATAAAGAGGCAGTAGAGGTTCTCATCAAGCTACAACGCCGTTACCCCGACCTGCACTCGATTCACTCGCCGCTTATCGAAGCCTTGTTCAATATACAGTCGTGGGTCGAAGCGGAGGCTGAAATCCAGAAAGCTCTCCAGGTTACAGGCATGGATCAGATTGATTTGAAGATCAAGCTGGGCATCGTAGAAATCCGGCAAGGAAAATTTAACGCAGCACTCACACCGCTTCGTGAAGCGATACAAGCCGAGCCGGATAATGCTCTTGCGCAATTCAACCTTGGCGTTGCGCTGTTGCAAACGGGCAATCTCGATGAAGCGGAAACGGCTTTGCTCAAAACCTATCAACTCAAGGGCTCCGAGATGGCTGGCGCGCAATTGATGCTCGGACAAGTCTATTTTCAGAAGAAGAATTATGAGAAAGCCATTGAAGCCTTTGAAGGCTATTTGCGCGATCTTCCCAATGCGCCGAATGCCGCACAGGTAAAAGAGGCCGTAGAGAAATTGCGCCAATCAATCAAGAAACCTTAGCGCAATCGCCTTGCTTGCGTGGTGCAGTCAAACAGCCATACAGTAAGGGCGCAGTCCGTTTGCCAGCGCATTCAATGCGTGTTTTATGCCGTAGAGCCAAACGGCAGTTCGCGCTACGGCAAGCACCTCCTCAAACCGTTCTCCTCGTCAAATAAACGCGATAAGCGCATCTTTGCATCGTTCGTGGAAAAGACTATGCAGAATACTAATAGAAGAGAGTTTCTCGCCAAGCTTTCCGGCTCCTGCGCGGCGCTGCCTTTCGTACATTCCTCATCACTGTTTGCCCTGAATTCTCTCTCCGGCAAAGGATGCTGGTTAAGTGTCTGTGTGCCTCTGGTCATCGAAGATGCCGCTAATCGAATTCACACGGACATCATTCTCACGGCTAACTCTTTTGACGGAATTAACGGCTATCAAGGTCGCTTGTATGCGACCGACTACGAGTTATATCTGTACGACTCTACCGGCAAGCCTTTGCCGTTAGACGGCTCAAAAGAGGTACTGCGCCTGAGTGTTCCGGCAATGCACACCACACTGCTCAAATGCAGCGAACTCACGCACGGGCGGGAACCCTTCTGGGGCGGGCTGAGAATTAAAATGTTCGTCAGAAGCAAGCAACCCATTTATGTCAGCGATCTGTTCAGCGCGGCATACGTTCGCTGGAACTATGCAAACAGTTTCGACACTCTTCACGCCCATCCTGACCCTGTTCAGTTGCAGGTTGCAGATAAGTTCTATTCCAGTATGCCGTTTCCAAATCTCGAAGAGTATGCCTGTAAACTTGCCCTATTCAATCCCTATAATAGGCGAAGTGAGGGGCGAGTCCTTTTTCACGCGGAAGATGGCAGCAAGCAAATCGAGCAGGCTTACAACCTCCCTGCTTATGGCTCGGCACTGTTGAATCTCAATTCGGATGCGACAACCGCCAATCTCAAATCCATCTCCACAGACCTTTCGACAAATCGCCAAGCGATAAATAAAGGCGGTTCGATCATCATAGAAAACAGCGAGAAGAGCGTAAAGAATTTCGCTTACCTGATGATTAAAGGGAAAGCTGATAATGCTTTTGCCGCCGAACATACCATTCATCAAGGTAACTATTCGATTAAGCGAGGCTATTCG
>JANMSG010000078.1:0-7874 GCA_031389065.1 Acidobacteriota bacterium
CCTTCAGGCGGCTGGGTTTGTCATTGAGAAATGCCGCCTGAAGGCCAATGGCATTAAGTTAAGGATTCACCGACGCGGAATCACAAAGTTAGTACAATGCAAGTAGTTGAATCCATTGAAGACTCAAAAACGGATTTTTCTTAACTTAATGCCATTGGCCTTCAGGCGGCATTTCTCAATGACAAACCCAGCCGCCTGAAGGCGGGACACTGAGCGCCTGAATCCCAGGTTTCGCCTGATTTTTTTGCACACCGTATACACATACCCATTTTCAGATGGAGGCAATTGAGGATCAGAAACCATTTTGCAGTCCACATCTGCGTGTGTCGGACAGATAACGACTTCTGATTTTCGATAGGAGGAAGATATGGAAAGACTTTGGCAAGACCTGCGTTACGGCGCGCGAATGTTGATTAAAAAACCTGGCTTCACACTGATCGCTGTCCTCACGCTGGCGTTAGGGATCGGCGCGAATTCTGCCATCTTCAGTGTGATTATGACCGTGCTCGTGCGCCCTCTGCCGTATCAGGAAGCAGAGCAATTGGTTTGGCTTGCCAATACGAACCCGTCGCTTGGCGTCAGCCAAACGTTTCTCAATCCCCAAGACATTCTCGATTATCGCGAGCAGGCGCAGAGCTTTGAGCAGGTTGCGTCGTGGGGGACATACCCGGTGAATCTGTCGGGCGGCAAAACACCTGAACGTGTGGAAAGCATTTACGTGACGACCAATTTCTTTCAGACGCTTGGCGTCGCGCCTGTGTTGGGGCGTGATTTTACCACTGAAGATGTCATCACCGAAGATGGCAAGCAAGACAACGAGGCCGTGATCATCAGCTACGGTCTGTGGCAAAGGCAATTCGCTGGCGACTCCGACATCATCGGGCAAAAAATCATATTGGCGGGAAATACTCAGGAGCCGCGCGTGATCATTGGCGTAATGCCTGCTGGGATGATCTTTCCGCCGCGCGTTGATCTGTTTGAGACTTATCAATTGGAACGCACAAACGAGCGCGGCGGCACCCACAATGATCGCACCATTGCGCGGCTCAAACCCGGAATGACTGTCGAACAGGCACAGGCGGAGGTCACTGTCATAGCCCTGCGTCAGGCCGAGCAGTTCCCTGACACCAACAAAGGCTGGCGGGTAGCCGTCGTGCCATTTCGCGAACACCTGTTCGGCAGCGCCAGTGTCGCTTTGCCTGTGCTGTTCGGCGCGGTTGCTTTGGTATTGCTGATCGCCTGGACGAATGTCGCCGGTCTGCAACTGGCGGGCGCCACTTCGCGGCAAAAAGAGATTGCCATACGCCTGGCGCTCGGCGCCTCGCGTTGGCGCATCATCAGGCAGATGTTGGTCGAAAGCCTGTTGTTGTCGGCTTTCGGCGGTGCACTTGGATTGTTCTTCGCCTGGTGGGGTGTTGATGCCTTGCGTGTACTGGGGGCAGAAGCGTTGCCCCGTTTGAAAGACACGGCGCTCGATACGCAAGTGTTCGCCTTCACGGCAGTGCTGTCCGTATTCACAGGCGTGATTTTCGGTCTCATCCCGGCGCTGCAAGCATCAAAGCCGGACCTCAACCAGATGCTCAAAGACACCGGCAGCGCAAGCCTCGGCGGCTCACAACCGCATCGCTTTCGCAGCCTCCTGGTCATCTCGCAATTTGCGATGGCGATGATGCTGTTGGTTGGCGCAGGGCTGTTAATCAAGAGCTTCTGGAAATTGCAACAGGCGAGTCCGGGATTTCAAGCCGAACACCTTATTGCTGCAGGAGTGTCGCTCAATATGGGAGAGTATCGCGATACGGCGAAACGCATTCAGTTCTATGAACAATTGCTCAATCGTGTAGCCACCCTGCCAGGAGTCGAAGCGGCAGCAGCCATTTCGCATCTGCCCTTTGGCGGACGAACACTGCAACAGAATTTCAGAATCGAAGGGGGTGAACCGGTTGCCAAACAGAATCAGTCATTAGCGGATTATCGAGTCATCACCCCAACATTTTTTGAAACCTTGCGCGTCACGCTCAAGGGTGGGCGCGGTTTCACTGAACACGACACCGCAAAAACGCCGATTGTTTTCATTGTCAATGAAGCCTTCGCGCACGCCTATCTATACGGCAGTGAGGCGGTCGGCAAGAGAATTCGCCTGGGCTACGAAGGCCAATATCCGGGCGAAATCGTCGGCGTAGTCAGTGACGTGAAGCATCGCACGATGGAAGCGGAAGCGCTGCCAACCATTTATGTCTGTTACTTGCAAAGTGATCAACTGCCATCTTTCCCAATCATGAACTATGTGGTGCGCACGAAAGATGCTTCGCAGAAACTCACTGAAAGCGTGCGGCGCGAATTGCAATCGGCAGACGGGAATCAAGTAATTTTCTATGTCAGGTCAATGACTGAGTTCATCGCCGACACAACGGCACAACGAAAATTCAACATGCTGCTGCTAGGCATTTTCGCAGGTGTTGCATTGACGTTGTCGGCTGTGGGCATCTATGGCTTGATGTCTTATCTGGTGACGGAGCGCAGGCGTGAGATGGCCATTCGCCTGGCCTTAGGGGCAAGGTCTGGCAATGTACTTCAACTGATAATCGGGCAAGGAATGAAACTGGCGTTGGCCGGGCAGTTGATCGGCGCAATAGGCGCGTTCACTCTGGCGCGCCTGCTGCAAAGTTTGCTCTATGGCGTCAGCACAACCGACACCTTGACCTTCTTTACCGTTGCCCTGATGTTGACAGGAGTGGCTCTGGCAGCCTGTTTCGTGCCCGCGCTGCGCGCCACAAAGACCGATCCGATGATTGCGCTTCGTTACGAATGAACCAAACTCAAAAGGAAGCTTTATGGAAAAACTTTTTCAGGATATTCGTTACTCATTGCGGATGCTTTTCAAAAGCCCGGGCTTTACTGCCGTCGCTGTTTTATCAATCGCTCTCGGGATCGGGGCAAACACAGCGGTCTTTAGCGTCGTCAATGCCGTACTGCTGAAATCTCTCCCCTTCAAAGAGCCGGATCGAATTGCGCTGCTCTGGGGCAAGTCTATTACCGAAGGTATTCTCAATGACCGCAATCAGGTCTCTGCTACAGACGTTGCCGATTTCAGGAGTCAGAGCAGCGTCTTTGAAGAGCTTGCCGCCTACACCGACTGGATGCCGATTTTATCCGGCGACAGCGAAGCCGAACGTGTGCCATCTCTTCAGGTTGGTGATGGCTTCTTTCAGGTCATGAAAGGCGAGCCCAGCCTCGGGCGCATCTTTTCGCCCGAAGAGCAGCAGAATGGCAAAGATTTTGTCATTGTTCTCAGTTTCGGATTGTGGCAGCGGCGCTTTGCAAGCGATCCCAATATCATTGGCAAAACCATACAACTCAACAGCCGCCCGTACACGATTATCGGAGTGATGCCCGCAGACTTTCACTCTCTTCCTGCAACGCTGACAACTAGCAATGCGCCGCAAATCGAAATCTATCGGCCGGTAGCCGAACCTTACGACGAAAGCCAACGCGATGCGCGCCATCTTCGCGCTATTGCCAGACTCAAATCAGGCGCTACGCTGCAACAAGCTCAAACCGAGATGAAAGTCATTGCAGAGCGTCTTGAACAGGAACATCCGACGACGAATACAGGGTATGGTGTGCGTCTGGTTTCCATCACGGAAGACACCGTCGGTACGCTACGCCCTACCCTTTTGATGACTTTTGGTGCAGTCGTTTTTGTCCTGCTGATTGCCTGCGCAAATGTCGGAAACCTGTTGCTGGCACGTGCCTCGTCGCGACAAAAAGAGATGACCGTCCGCGCCGCGTTGGGTGCGGGACGGGCGCGCCTGGTTCGTCAGTTGCTGACCGAAAGTATGCTGCTTTCTCTTTCCGGCGGCGCGTTCGGATTGCTCTTTGCTTTGTGGGGGACAAGCGTTATCGAATCGCTTGGCTCACAAATCAATCCGCTCTTCAATAATATTGAAATCAATTTGCGCGTCCTTGCGTTTACCTTCGCCATGTCAATTTTGACAGGAGTGATTTTCGGACTGGCGCCGGCTCTGCAAATGTCAAAGACAGATTTAAACGAATCGCTGAAAGAAGGCGGGCGCAGTTCCGGCGCAGGCGCAGCCCGAAATCGCCTGCGTAGCGCGCTGGTGGTCTCCGAAGTCGCCTTGACCTTGATTCTTCTGGTCTGTGCAGGATTGTTGATTCAGACCGTGATGCGATTGCGCGAAGTCAATACCGGCTTTACAGCGAAAAATATATTGACAATGGGCATAGGACTGCCCGCAATCAGATATCCGAAACCTGCAGATCGAATCGCTTTCTTCAATAAAATCACCGAGCGCCTGGAAGCCTTGCCAGGAGTTGAAGCGGCAGGTGTGACGAGCGTTTTGCCCCTGAGCGAAAGTTTCGATGGCCGGGGTCTGATCATTGAAGACCATCCCAAACCTCAAGGCGAAGAGTTATCGGTTGACCTCTATACGGTTACTCCCGGCTATCTACGCGCCATGCAGATTCAACTGTTGAATGGTCGCCTCTTATTAGCCGAAGACACAGAGAACTCCCAGCAGGTGGCCCTCATCAATGAGACGATGGCGCGCGCCTTATGGGAAAATGAGAATCCGATTGGCAAGCGCATCAAGATGGCTGGCTCGCCCGATCCTAATGCGCCATGGCGAACCATCGTCGGTGTGGTCCGCGATGTCACGCAGTATGGGATAGACAAAAAACCGCCCATGCAATTTTACCTGCCTGAATCACAGATGGGCTTTTCGTTTATGTCAGTTGTCCTTCGTACAACGTCCGAAGCTGCGGCGATGACTACAGCCGTGAGAAATGAAATCCTCGCCATAGATAAAGAGCAAGCGGTTTATAACGTCACGACGATGGAAGAATTACACTCGGCATCTATTTCATTGCGAAGTTTGTTCATGCTCTTGCTTTTGAGTTTCGCCGGTCTGGCGCTGGCGCTTGCAGGCGTAGGCATTTACGGTGTGATGTCTTATGCCGTAGCGCAACGCACACATGAACTCGGCATTCGTTTGGCGTTAGGAGCGCAAGCAGGCGACATTTTCAAATTGGTCATCGGGCAAGGTATGCTGCTGGCTTTATCAGGTGTCGCAATCGGTGTCGTCGCGGCGCTGGTGGTAACCCAATTGATGTCGAGCCTGTTATTCGGGGTGAGTGCAAACGATCCGACGACCTTTACAATTATCGCGTTCCTGCTCTCATTGATTGCGCTACTGGCTTGTTACATCCCTGCGCGCCGCGCCGTAAAAGTTGACCCGATGATCGCCTTGCGCTATGAATAAGCAGTGAATAGTGAATAGTGAATAACGAATAGTGAAGGCACTTCCCGATTAATAAATAGAGTCAGAAATCAGTTCCGCCACTGTTCACTATTCACTGTTCACTGTTCACTGTTCACTACCTACTGAAGGAAGAGGTGATTGATGGAGACCTTATTACAAGACCTGCGCTATGGCGCGCGAATGCTGCTGAAAAATCGCGCCTTCACAATTGTTGCACTCCTCACGCTGGCTTTAGGCATCGGTGCCAATACGGCAATCTTCAGCGTCGTCAATGCAGTGTTGTTGCGCCCGCTTTCCTACACGGAAGCCGACCGTCTGGTCTGGCTCACAGAACAACACGAACAGATTAAGACGCGCTGGATTTCCTATCCAAATTTTCTGGATTGGCAGGCGCGCAGTCAATCCTTTGAAGCGCTGGCGACGATTCGCGGCTGGCAGATGACCATGACGGGCAATGGCGAGGAGCAGGCACAATCCGTCAACTCTCGCATGGTAACTGCCGATTACTTTCGCGTGATGCGCGCGCGCCCTTTGTTGGGACGCGATTTTCTCAGTGAGGAAGACAAATTCGGTGCCCCGGGCGTGACCGTGATCAGCCACGCATTCTGGCAGTCGCAATTCGGCGGCGACCCGGACATCATCAACAAAAATCTCACCCTCAACAATCAATCTTTCAAAGTCGTCGGCGTGATGCCGCAAGAATTTCAGCATCAGGGACCACCCGCCCTCTGGATCTTGACCGAACAGTACGCCGAACCAAAGAGCGGGTGGTTTCGTCGCGAGAACCGCCTCGCCGGCAACGTCATCGCGCGGCTGAAATCAGGCGTGACTATCGAACAGGCACGCGCCGACATGAAAAACATCGAAGGGCAATTAATCAGTGAATACCCTATGCAAAACGGTGGCAACGCGATCCGTCTGGTCACCTTGCAAGAGAGTTTGGTGGGCGACACGCGCCAATCGCTCCTGCTTTTGCTTGCAGCCGTAGGCCTCTTGTTATTGATTGCCTGCGCCAATGTCGCAAATCTGTTGTTGGCGCGCGCCGCAACGCGACAAAAAGAGTTCGCCATACGCGCAGCAATGGGCGCAAGTCGTTGGCGCGTGCTGCGACAATTGCTCATTGAAAGCGTATTGCTGGGGGTATTGGGCGGCGGCTTGGGTTTGTTGCTGGCGAATTGGGGCGTTGAATTGCTCGTCAAATTCGCGCCGCCGGATTTGCCGCGCCTGGCAGGCGTGACGATTGGCTGGCGTGTGCTTGGTTTCACGCTTTTGCTTTCGGTGGTGACGGGCATCGTGTTCGGACTCGCGCCCGCCTGGCAAAGTACCAAGACGGATCTGCACGAAACCCTGAAAGAAGGCAGCCGAACAGCAAGCGACGGGCGCAGCGGGCGTTTGCGCAATGCCTTTGTCATTGCCGAAATCGCTCTGGCAATGGTGTTGCTCATCGGCGCGGGACTTTTCATAAAAAGCCTGACGCGCTTGTTTGCGTCTGACCCGGGCTTCAACGCGCAAGGGGTTGTGACCATGGAACTGCTGCCGCGCGAAGCCTATCCGAGCCGCCCGAAGCTGATGCAATTTCACACGCAATTGCTTGAACGCCTGGCAGCCCTGCCCGGCGTCGAAGCAGCCTGTGTACTCAACGATCTGCCAGGCTTTGAGCCGGCCTGGCAGACCGATATTAATCCTGAAATCAAGGGCTCCTATCAGAATATCAATCCAGGCGAACTCATCAATGTGGATTGGGGCATCGTCACGGCAGATTACTTCAAGACCATGCGTATTCCCATCAAACAAGGGCGCACCTTCACTGCGCAGGAAACGCTTGCGGGCGCTCCCGTCATGCTTGTGGATGAACAACTGGCGCGCAGGTTTTGGCCCGAAGGCGATGCGCTGGGCAAACACATCAAATATGACAGCGCCACGCCCATCGAAATTATCGGCATTACCGGCGATGTGCGCAATTATGGCAGTGAAGCGTTGGGACGAATCAAAATCTACACGCCGTTCGGGCGTTCGCCACTGCCGCGTGTAACCTTGGCGGTGCGCAGCACAGGTGTTGACCCGCTACGTCTGGTTGCCGCAATCAAAAATGAGGTGCAGGCGATCAATCCGAACGTGCCGATTGATGAAATCGCTATACTGGAGAGCCAGATGTCGCGCTTGATTGCGCCGCGCAGATTTAATACCTGGTTGCTGGGACTGTTTGCCGTGGTCGCTTTGCTGTTGGCAGCCATAGGCATTTACGGGGTGACGAGTTACGCCGTAACCCAACGCACACGCGAATTCGGTATACGTATGGCGCTCGGCGCGCAACGCGACGATGTCTTGCGGTTGATGCTTGGCCAGAGTATGCGGCTGGCGCTGGCGGGGCTAGCGCTGGGTGGAGCCGCTTCATTAATTCTGACCCGATGGATCAGCAGTTTGCTCTACGGTGTGAGCGCCACAGACCCTCTGACCTTTGTGGTTATCGCCTTGTTATTGACCCTGACGATCTTGCTTGCGTGTTACCTGCCAGCGCGGCGGGCGACGAAAGTGGACCCGATGGTCGCGCTTCGCTACGAGTAAGGCGGATAAGAGAGACCGCTGTCTGATTCA
>JANMSG010000085.1:0-23176 GCA_031389065.1 Acidobacteriota bacterium
CCTAATCTGATAGTGCTGTTTAATAGCCCGCGAAGCGGGCGTAAGCATAAAGCCACGGGTGTCAGCCCGTGGACAGATGCCCAACACAATAGCGAGCCCGCGAAGCGGGTGATAGACGTGATTCATCTATCTATCACCCGCTTCGCGGGCTCGCAGGTGAGAATGCTCACAATACCCAGCCCTTACAGGCTGGGCTATATGCCGTCACCCGCTTCGCGGGTTCTCACATAACACCACAACTTTAGGACACTACTAAGTTGCGCCCTTATATTTGGAAATGAGGACTACAGGATTTTGAACAACCTTCTACTTCTTCAATCTTCTTACTTCGCAAGATGCCTGGAAAACTTCATTCGTCTATCAGGTGATGGGATGTTTCACAAAACTGGTTGGCTTGTAAACGCGGTGCTATAATTTTTCATCGGAATAAAGAGTTTAAGACGAAGGTATATTTAATGATGACGAAAAAAATATTTAACACAATGGTAGTTTCAATTTTGGCTTTCACAATGGCTTTCGCCCTGACGACAAAAGCCTCCGCTCAAGCAAGCGGCGAAACTATTGATATTCTCAATTACAAAATTTTTGCAGAGATGTTGCCCGATTCTAATTCTTTAAAAGCCCAGACAGCAGTCACTTTCAAAGCCCTCAAGCAAACGCAATCGGCGGTATTTGAGATGAACGGTTCGCTGGTCATCTCCAAAGTTAAAGCTCCCGACGGCAGGACGGAGCTACAGTTTATTCAAGACCGGGTTAACGAAAATAGCGTGAAGATCAACCTGGGGCAGTTGTATCAAGCCGGTTCTCAATTGACTTTGACATTTGAATACGAGGGCCCGCTGGCTACTCCTGAAGGCGGTCCCATTCCGGATACGCGTTTAGCGTATGTCGGCAATGAAGGCTCCTATCTTTTTTATGCGGCACGTTGGTTCCCTTTTCACGGTTACTCATCAGACCGCGCGACATCTGAAATCAGCATCACGGTTCCTGAAAACTGGACGGTCGCAGGTCACAGTTCACTTCCCGTCACCGTTACAACCGTCGCTCAAGCATTGACCCAATTCAATCAAGCAGTCAGTAAAATTCTAGTCGCAACCAGTGTCGCCAGTCCTGCGTCTGGAAACGAGGGCAGTACAAACACGCCTCCAAATTTGGCACGCAAACCAGCCACGCCACCCAACGTAACAACGAAAAATCCGCCTGCAACACCTCCCGCGAAACCTGCCACATCTGCGACTGTTGCGAATCCGAATGACAAGCGCAAAACCTATACGTTTGTTGAGTCGCAACCCACCTTGGTAGGTTCTTTCGCCGCAGGTCAATTCATCACCAGGACGATCAATTCAGGGGGTATGCAAATCGACCTGTATGCTTTGCCAGGCAGCGAAGCTCGTCTTGAAGAATTTGGCAAAGAGGTCGCGCAGATTCTTCAAGTCTATAACACCAAGTTCGGTCAATACGCTTTCGGCAATCGTTACGTGGTCGCTGAAGTTGATGACGAAACGCTCGGCACGTACAGCGGACCAGGCATCACCTTTTTCTCGCATAAAATGATTGCGACGGAGAGAGAATTACCTGTTGACGCGCTCGCCCGCGAAGTAGCTCATCAATGGTGGGGGCAAGCCGTAGGCTTGAAGTCATTTGATGACGCTTGGCTTTCGCAAGGACTCAGCCAGTATTCATCGGTGCTCTACCGTGAATCGCAACAAAGCGAAGCCGAATTCCAAACCACCCTCGCAGAGATTCTGGAAATGGGTTTGGCATTCGAGCAAGAAGCCTCCATCGCGCGTGCACCAGGTCAATTAAACGACCAATCGCCCGCTTATCGCTCGGTTGTCTTTTACAAGGGCGCGTATGTTTATCATATGCTTCGCAGCGCCATTGGTGACGAGAAGTTTTTCAATTTGATTAAAAACTTCTATGCGACATACAAAAATCAAAGCGCAAGTCTGGATGACTTTGAATCCTTAACCGATAAGATAGCCGGATCGAGTATGAGAGGTTTCTTCAGCCTATGGGTTGATTCAACAGGTATTCCGGAATTCACTTCCGAATATACCATCATCCGCACGAAAGAAGGCAAGTTCAAAGTACGCGGAACGGTTCGACAAAATTTAGAATTGTTTAGAGGTCCTGTTGATCTTGCTCTGGAATCAGAAGGCGGGCGAACCACCAAGACGACCATTGATTTACGCGGTCAATCGGCAGATTTTGAAATATCATCTGAAGGCAAACCACTTGAAGTCGTGGTTGACCCGAACAATCGTTATATGCGAACCAACGCTACCATACGAACGGCTGTCATCGTGCGTCGCGGCATAGAGCATTACGAATCGGGAGAATTTGCGCAGGCTGAAGAACAATTTATTGCGGCAAGAAAATTAAGTCCGCGCTCATCCTGGGCTTGGTACAATCTCGGCTTGGTTTATCTGGCGCAACAGAACTGGGAAAAAGCCCGAGACGCATTCAACCAGTCGTTGGGAAGCGACTTGCAACCTGCCTGGCTCGAAGTCTGGTCTTACATTTACAAAGGCAATGCTTATGATGCGGAAGGTCCCGACGGACGAGAACGCGCTGTGAAAGAGTACGAAAAAGCCAGAGCCACAGGCATCACTTACAATAACGCTCAGCAAGCCGTCGAGAAATATCTCGGTCAACCCTACAAACGTGACCGCTCCAGCACAAAGCCCAGCGCGCAATAGCTTGTGATATGAGTGTTGAGCATCGAGCCTTCGAGTGTGGTGGCAAAGTAATAGGTTCAATTTCTTTGCCACCACTTTTCCTGAGTTCTCATTGCAGACGGCTCAATTCAAATGGCGAGTGAATCTAAGGGCAGGTCTTGCACCTGCCCGAATCGCTGCAAGCGAGGTCGAATCATTTTGCGGGCGCAAAAGCCGGGCAACCACGCCGCTATACTACGCGCTTCATCTCTTTTCGATTCTGTAAAGATGTGTCCTGGTGCGCAGGTAGAAGGCTTTGCCAGCAATTGCCGGAGATGCGAGGAATCCTTCATCAAGTTGATTTTCTGATAACAACTCGAAACTTCTTCCTTTCCGAATCACAGAGGTTTTCCCAACTTCACTGAACAGCCAGATTTTTCCGTCGGCATAGACAGGCGAAGCCGTATACTCGCCGCCTAGCCGTTGCTGCCAGACGATCTCCCCCGTTTTTGCATCAAGACAACTGGCGATGCCAACATCATTAATCATATAAATCAGGTCATCCACCAAAAGAATTGAGGGTTTGTTCGACACGCCCCGCTTAACTTTCCAGGCGACGTGAGTATCAGTGATCAACCCACTGCCCCCTGTGCGTACCGCAAAAAGCTGACCCGTTGAAAATCCTGTCGGGAAGAAAATCATCCCGTGACCGAACACAGGTCGTGTACTGGCCGAGTGCTGGTTTCTTTCTTCCACTCGCCATAGTTCCTGACCATTGATTGGGTTGTACGAGTAGGCGGCCTTTGCCCCTAAACTGATCAACTCCAATCTTCCATTGAGTAGCGCGACGTGCGGCGTGGCAAAGGCCTTGCGCCAATCTCCATCCGCTGCCGGCTTTCCATTGGGATCAAGGTCTTGAAAGTCTATAGACCTTTTCGTCAGCCAGACCGTCTTGCCTGTGCGCTTGTCGAGCGCGATGACAAACTGATGGTCACTACCGTCAAAATTCATAAAGAGGAAGTTCTGAAACAGAATGGGTGACGAGCCAGAGCCGCGAAAATGATTGCACTCAATATCACGGCGCTCCCACAGCACCTTGAAACTCTTCGTATCAATGCAGGCGGTGCCAGCGGAACCGAACGTAACGTATACACGCCCCGGCTCAATTACCGGAGTCGGCGAGGCGTACGTGTTGAAAGGATGGGCGTACTGAGGCTCAGCCACGTCGAAGAGTTTCATATCTTTGATGATTCGACCGGTTTTGCGATCCAGGCATAAGGCGTACAATTTGCGGCCGTCGGGGCTGGCAGTCGTCAGCCAGATCTGGTTGCCATAAATGATTGGAGATGACCACCCGCGGTCATGAATCGCGGTTTTCCAAACGACGTTTTTCGTCTCACTCCAATCGAGTGGCAGCGGCTGCGCATCAGAGTGACCGTCTCCTCCGGGCCCACGAAACTGCGGCCAATGTTCACTGGCTTGCGCGGTCAGAGAGTTGAGAATCAGCAGCACCACTGTGATGATCTGTTTTATCTTCATATCACCTTCCATTAGATAAATTGATTTTTATAATTTTTCAAATAAGTGAATCTTTGTGACGCAAGGTGCCCCCTGCGTCTTTGAGAACTGTGAAAATATCATCTTGCGCCACACAACTGCAAATTACGAAACAATTCAATTGGATTTGACGGCTAAAGGCAAACACTTTTCAGTGCACATATCGGCTGACCAAGGTAATAATGTGAGTAACAGGTAAAGAGAAAAAGGGGTAAGAATCCCCCAGACGAGAGGTTTTATTAGTCGTCTACGATTTGTCTGTTGCTTGACATCCATTCGATTAGATGACCGGTAAATGCGAGAAGTCCCGAAACGTCTAATCCTGTCTTTAAGCCTCTCACTTTGGTTTCAAGCCGTCTTCTGCGCCTTTGCGTGCGAGAGTGGCTTTTTCTATGGCTTCGGAGAGGAGGGATTTTTCCTGTTCGGTCTTCACTACGCTTTCGAGGCTGCGAAATATTTTCAGATGCTCATCGGTTGATTCAAGCAGATTCTTCAACGCTTTGGTTAACGCCGTAGCTTTAGGGTTGCGCTCGTAAGCGTCATCGAGTTTCGCCATGGCTTCGTCAATCGCGCGGTTGTAGTGCTGCAAATATCCGGCGCGGTCAAGCTTTGGCACAACGCCCCACCTGCGATTTTCTTCTTCCAGATTCTTCTGCGCTTTTTTGTCGTCAGCCGCAATGGTTTCGCCGGTAATGGCTTTTAAGCGTCGGTCAATAATTTTCATGAAGACTTTGATTCGTTGGTCAGGCTCTTGCGCCAGGCGCACAAAATCGTCTTCTTCTTCGGTCAAATAATCATCAGATTGCGTGAAGTTGGTTGAAGACAACTCCCCGGAGTAAGAAACCTTGATGACATTTTGTACGGAAGCATCTTCATCAAGCAAAGCCTTCCGATTGATAAATCCAGTTGATTGGAAAAAAAACGAGTCTTTATCTTTCGGAGGAATCTTGCCTGATGTTTCCTTGTCCGGATCGGTTATTACTTCGCCTGAATCGAAGGATAAATTGAGAGCTTTGCCGCGAATTTGCCTGGCGTGTTTGATGGCGAATTCGATGAAGCCCGAACGCTCATTTGGAAAACGACGATCAATAGTTTCCAGCGTTCTTTGTTGTTTATAAATCGTCTGCTCTATTTTTTTCGACAGCTTGCGTTTATCGTTTTGCTGATTGAAAGCAAGCTTTGCGGCTTCATCCAAAGACTTGTTATAAATATCCAGCTCACGTTCTGAGGTTTTGAAGTCGTCATTATTTATTGCAGCGAGCGCCGCTTGAATGTGGCTCTCAGAAATTCTTAAATAAGCCTCGACCAATTTTCTCGGATTGGTCTCTCTGGCAAGCAAAGCTTTTTCACTTTCACTGATCAACTGTATGAGCGGTGTAGGGTCTACAGGAAGCGGCGGCGGTACATACGTATCCTGCGCTTTTATGTGAGACGCCAACCCGACGAACAAGAAAGCGACCGCCAATGCGGGCAGAATCGCCTTACAATATTTCAACTCATTTCGACTTTGCTGCATCATCCTTGCTTACCTTGTAACGCGTCATTGGCTCGGGAATTTAGACCAGAGCCTATCCGATACCTTCAATCCTTTTTTCCCTTAGCAGTTGATTTACATTTTCCTTCCTTCACCTGCGTTTGTAAAAGGCTTATTCTTATTTTCGCTTCTTCCAGTTCGTTTTTGTAGGTGCTGGCATCAGCACGGCGGGTAAATTCTTGATATACGCGAAATGCCTGTGGGCAATCGCCCAGGCGATCCAGAGAGATCGCCAGAAAATAATAGCTTGCCGCAATTTCAGGCTTCGCGTTGATTACCCATATAAACTCTCGCGCAGACGGCGCATACTGTTTGAGTTTGAAATAAGCTGTGCCGAGATTTGCGTGCGCGGAATAGTTGTTCGGTTCGCGGGCGATTGCATCGGTCAAAATCGGAATCGCCTTTTCAAACTGCATAGCGCGAACCAGGGACGCGCCAAGTTGAACACGAGCGCGATTATTTGATGGTTCAATCTGTGTGGCGCGCTGATAATACTCGGCAGCGGTATCGGGTTTACCTGCGAAGTTAAGATCGCCTGCCAAGACCAGAAGTTTGGCGTTTGACGTTTGCACCGTAAGCAATTTTTCAACCTCTTTCACAGCCTCGTCCGTCTGCCCGTTTTCGTTCATCAACTGAGCCATCTCAATGCGCACAGGTATGTCATCCGGCTTTTCGACAAGCATACGGCGAAAGATGCTGATGGCGGCTTGCGGTTGACCGGCGCGACTATACAAAGAGGCAAGGTGAAGCGCAACTTCTCGCGATGGTTGCGATTTATAAGAGGCGGAATAATCGCTTATCGCTTTATCGAAGGCTCCTTTTTTTTCGTGCAGACGTGCCCGACCTTCGAGCGCAGTTGCGCTGGTTGCATCCATTTCAATGGCGCGGGTGTAATCGGCAAAAGCTTCTTCAAATTTGTTTGTGCGTTCTTCGGCAAGTCCCAATAAGGCAAAAGCCAAAGCGCTTTTTTCGCCCTTTTCAATAGCCATTTGCAATTGCACGATTGCCTTGGCAGGTTCGTTGTTTTTGATTAAGGCGCTGGCGTAAAAAATTCGAACGCCCGTAAGATTGGCATCGAAGTCAAGCGCTTTTGCAAATGAATGCATTGCTTCTACGGTTTTTCCGGTGTCGAGAAAAATCTGTCCGATGGCGCGATGAGCCCGCGCAAAATCTGGCTTCAGTTCTAACACCTTTTTCAAATCGGCTTCCGCTTCTGGCTCTTTCCCGAGCGCCAGATAAGATGTAGCGCGCTGATAATAGGCTTGAAAAAGTGTAGGTTCGGCGTTGAGGGCATTGGTATAGAGGCGAACTGCGCCGTTAAAATCCCTGCGCTCCTGGGCGCTCTGTCCTTCTTCAAAAGCTTGCGCCGCGCTTTGCGGCGAATTGCTTGCCGGAGCGCGGCGCGTTTGAGCCGACGTTGAAAAAATGTAGACCAAACAAATAAAAACTAAGGTGATAAACAGACGCATCGTCAGAATTACCTCTAGAGCATAATACCATCTCTCGCCTTTGTATTCCCAGACGAGCACCAATGAATTCGTGCTTCTCCTAAATGTCTGTCAAAGATTGAACGGGAGAGCAGAAATTTCTAGCGAACTAATTTTGCGATTCTTATGCGACGCGCAAGAATGGATTCCGTGATGAACAACAAGAGCGCCAGCAAAATCAGTGGCAACCAGATCCGTTGTTTCGACTCAAGTTCTTCTGCTGTTTGACGCTCTTGAGCCGTTGGCGCGATTTGTTCATCAGGCTTTGGCGAAATGCTTGCAACAAAATCTTCGATGTTTAACTTCGTAAAATCGGATTCTTTCGCGTCAATATTCACAGCCGTATTTTCCAGATGGTCACGATAACGCAGACGATAAAAACCGATCTCGCTGGCGTTGACGGCTAACTCTCCATTGGCTGTTCTTGGCGCATCCTCGACGCGACCGCCGGCAGGATTTTCAATTGCCGGCAGAGTTCCGTCATCGCCTGGAGGAGCGATAAAAATTTGCCCGATTCGATAAGACAAACCGGCTTCCCCGCCGCTCAAATGTTCGAGCATCTGTCGCGTAAGCGGTAAAAACATAGCTGTCAGCGGCAAATCATTCCAAGCCGTGTCAAGCGTCGTCGTCAACAGCAGAACCTTGCCACGCCCCGCCAAACCTTCAATCAGCATAGGGCTTGCGTCATCGAGCGCGGCAAGGACTTCGGCATTCTCTCTCGGCGCAGATTTGTGATAGGAATAGACTCGCGTCGACGTCAATCGTCCGCTTCGCGCAAACGAGCTGAAAATCGGATGGTCAGTTTTTACCTGGCTCATCAATGCATAGCCGTTGCGATTTTGAGTCACGTCATCAAGTTCGGCGGGAGAAAAGCTACCGAGCGTTCTGTTGAAATCCCCGGCTTCCGTATGCTTGCCTGCCGCGATGAGTAACCCGCCACCGCGTTCAACGAAAGCCTTAATGCTTGCGGCGAGCGACTGGCTTACACTGGCGTCGTTTAGGATGATGGCGCGGTACTCACTCAATTCGTTAGGACTCACCGTGCCTGCGGATTTCAAAGTCAAGGCGTAGCGATTATTTTCCCCTGCAAGCAGTGCTTGTTGTAAATAAAGGCTTTCGCTGCGCCCTCTCGTAGCCGTTTCGATGGCTAAGACTTTCGTTTGATTTTCACGGCGAATGACAAAGAAATTTCTGTTATCGAAGGCAAATTGGTCGTTGGCGATTTCTACACTAGCGCGGTTCGCACCTTCTGGCACATTGAAGTTTGTGAACTCTATGAATTGTGAAGCCAAGCCATCGATGGAAATTTCACGGCGCTCAACGATCAAATCGTTGAGTTTGAAATCAACGGCGATATTATCGGCAATCTCCGTGCTGAAATTGTTGATGAGTGCGGTCACTTTACCCGTGTACTTTTGCGCGTACACCACAGGGTCGGCTTTGACATCTGAGACCGCCAGGTTCGCGGCTTTCGAGTCAGACACATCAACAGGCATGAGTTTTACGTCTGGCGCGAGCTTCACCTGAGCGGAGGCGCGATTCCAGCCCGTCTCTTGAAAATCAGCGATGATGAAAATTTTTCTTGCACCACGAGTAATCTCTTTCAAAATCGCGTCGCCCGCTTGAACGGCTTGCAGATAATCGGCAGCCGCAAGCGTAGGTTTCAGGTCGTTAAGTAAGGCGTTTGCTTCGCCGTGATTATTTTTCAGCGGTCGCACAATCTCATAGCTTTGCGCGAAACTGACAAGGGCAATTTGTTCGTCCGTCGCAGCGTTGCCAATGATATTTCGCGCTGCGTTTTTGGCACGTTCAAAAACGTCTGAATAACGCATGCTGCACGAGGTGTCTATCAAAATTACACTGTTAGAAGTGGACAAACTTGCTGCCGCAGCATTTTGGCTTGTCAGGTAAGGGCGCGCAAAAGCCAGGGCTAAAAGCAACAGCGCCAGACAGCGCATCGCCAGCAACAGCAAATTGCGGAGTTTGCGTCTGCGAACCACCTTCTGTTCAATCTTTCGCAAAAACATCAACGAAGGGAATTGAATTTTCTGTGCGCGAGTGCGACGCACCAGATGCACAAGGATGGGTAAGCCTGCGGCTATTGCTCCGATTAAAAAGATTGGATTTAAAAATGCCATACGCTTTCCTATTGCGGTTCAGTCAAGTAAAGATTCTGCCAACGCCTGCTCAAGCAAATCACTGAGGTTCAATTCGCCTGCCCAATTCCGTAGATAATCAAGATCTAATTTCTCTCCTTGAATCCTGATTACATTTGAAATATCACGCCATTGTTGCGAACTCACAAAATTGTCTTTGCGATACCAATCAAGCTTTGCAAGGATAATGTCTTCAGGGGTTGAAAAATAGAACGAGTATTCTCTATCTGTTCCTAACTGTTTCAATAGTCTTCGTTCAATCTCTTTTTCCTGAAAGCCGGGCCTGGCGATAAACACATCTACTTTGAAAGTCGTATCCAGATGAATCATGTTGAGAGAGCTTTTTTGCTTCACCGCGCGTTTTATCATTTCATCATCAAGAAAAAATTCATTCTCAAATTCTGCAACGAATAATTGAATTTGCTTCTCTTCGATGACCGCGACAATATCAACGTCATTGGTTGTGCGAGACAATCCATAAAAAGAACTTGCGAAAGAGCCACCGACAACATAAGGAATGTTTAATCTGTCGAATCCCTCGACCGTTCGCTGCAAAACTTTCAGCGCGATTTCATGCATTAATAACCTTCTTTTTCAGGATCCCAACCATAAACTTTCATCACCGTTTCTCTATCAAGAACCAACGCCGCATATCGCTTTTTCAACTCTTCCGGCGAGGCTTGCGGGTACCTGTTTTTCAGCCCTGCCAGCGAAAGTTGTCTGCCGGTTTCGATCATAGAAAAAAGCAGATTCAGTTTCTTCTCATCAGATAATGCACGAGTTAATTCTATCAACTTGCGCTCTGTCGTTTCATCGGTATCTTCAAATAATCGTTTCATCATAAAGCATCTCAAATTCAAACCATTGCGCGACGGTTCAAATAAGATGACAGAGCTAAATCGAGCGGCTCCGAAGTTCGCAGCAATTCATAATCTATGCGATTACGTGTTGTGCCATCTCTGAGCGCATCAATGTGTGTTTGAACGGCTCGCAGGTATTCGTCGCGCAAGGAATCGGGGATGACATGAAGTTGTTCTTCGGTTTCGCTGTCTTCTAAAATGACCGCATCAGCGAAATCGAAATCAAGCTCCTGTTTGTCCATCAAGTGAAAGACGATGACTTCGTTGCCACGAAATCTCATATGCTCCAAGCCTTCAATGATGCTTGCCGGATCATCATACAAATCTGAAATCAGCACGACGACGCCGCGCCTTTTCAATCGATCGGCAACGCGATGCAATTGCTCGGAAAGCCTTGTCGCTTTGCCAGCCTGCACGCGTTCAATCACGCCAAGTATGGTTCGCAAATGCCCTGTCCTTGAAAGCGGCGGTATGTGTTCGATAATCTCTTCGTTAAAAGCGTCTAGGCCAACGGAATCGTGTTGTCGCACAGCAAGATAAGCTAATGATGACGCGAGAAATTGCGCGTACTGTATCTTCGTGACATCACCACTCGCGAAATTCATCGAAGCGCTGGCATCAAGCAAAATGGTGATCTGCGTGTTGGTGTCGGCTTGGTATTTTTTGATGTAGAGGCGATCCGTGCGCGCCAGCAATTTCCAATCGAGATGACGCAAATCATCGCCGGGCATATATTGCCGATGTTCCGCAAAATCAGTTGAAAAGCCCAGATGCGGTGAACGATGCAGCCCTGAGATAAAGCCTTCGACAACAGAGCGCGCAATCAATTCAAGCGAATTGATTTTCGCTAAAATCTCTGGCGCTAAATATCGCGCTCCTGTCGGTTGATTGATAACTTGGGACATATAAACCTATTAAACTGTTTTATTGATGTCGCTGCGACTATTGGTTTTTAAGCTGCGATAGAGTCGTGTCTGCCAATCGCTGTAAAGTTTCTCTTCTTCTTCAAATTCGGCTAAGGTTTCTTTGAGCGATTCTCCGCCAGCCTGTCGCGATTTCAGATAGAGAAGCGCGGTCATAATTGCTACAAGAGGAAGCGCAAAAATGTTAGACAGTATCGTCGCGCTCTCGCTTAGTATTTTAAGCAATTCAACGCCCAGACTACTATGTTTGGTAATCAGCGCCATCTGAATCCCTGTAATAAATGAGATGACGAAGGGAATTCCAAATTGTATGAGAACCACAAAAACTACGCTGCGGCTGGACCTTTTCGCCAGCAATCTGGCGCGTTTCATCGCTCCCCATCCCGATAGATTTTCCATCATCATCACCGGCATAGTGAGGGCAAAAATCGTCATAACGATAACTCCGGGAATCAGCGCAAATGCGAATCCGGCTATCGTCAAGGCGTTTAACATCGCAGCAGTAATAAGAAACGGGCGCAACCTTTTCCTCACCGCTTCAAAAGCCTGACGCACACGCAGAGGTCGCAATGGCGCAAGCATAAATTGTGTCACCATACGCACGGTTACGGCTGTAAGAACAGAGCCAACCAACAGGCTAAATATTACCTTGAGCGTTTTCATCATCCACGCCGCATAGAGCCCAACATTTTCAGGCATGGTGTTTGTCGCCATCAACGTAGAGTTGAGCACATCCAAAACCTCAACGACAATCGCAGGAATGTTCAAGAGCAATGACACTGCAAAAAACTGGGGAAAATATTCGCTATAGAGTGCAATGGCGCGGCGCAGCAGGACGGTGGGACCTTCTGCGTTAGCGCGCAATCTGCTGGCAAAAGCCTCTGCGCTTGCCGGTCTGTCCTGAGGATTTTTTGCCAGAGCGGACATCACCAGCTTGACGACTCTTTTCGGCGTCTTCGGTTTCAGCGCATCGAGCGGAGGCGGCAATTTTTCCCTATGTTGCATAAGCAATTCATAGACATTGCCGGTAAATGGTCGCTGCCCTGCGATCATTTCATAAGCAATCACACCCAGACTGTAGATGTCCGCTTTCTTGCCCACAGGCTTGCCCAGACTCTGCTCAGGCGACATATAAGATGGCGTTCCCATCACAGACCCGGCTTGGGTTAAGGCTCCATTTCCAGCACTAAACTGGGTCTGCACATCGAGCTTCGTGTCCATTACATCGAGACCATTGGTGTTGCTCTTAGGATTTATCCGCTCGATTAAGGTAGGCTCGTCTGCTTGCAATTCATGAGAGGCGACAGAAACTAAATTGGTGAATACGAGTGCCTCATCGTTTTCAGTGATTGGTTTAGGGGAATCCATATACGCCAGCCCGAAATCCAGCACTTTTACAGTAAAACCGCCGCGCTCATTTGGTTCTAACAAGATATTATCGGGCTTCAAATCACGATGAACGACTCCTTGTTGATGAGCCCGTTCGACTGCCGAACAGGTCTGTTCAAAAATATCAATAACCCAGCTTAACGGTAGTTCTTTCTCTTCCTGCAACACCTCCGCTAGCGAAACGCCTTCCAGATATTCCATAACCAGATAGGCGATGCGGTCAGAGCCGACATGCGTGAATCCGAAATCCGTCACATCAACAATATTTGGATGATGTAAAAGCCCTGCGGCTTTGGCTTCGCGTTTGAAGCGCTCGACGAATTCTTCATTACCCATCAGTTTCGGAGTGATAACCTTGAGCGCAACCGGACGACCAGTGCCCAGATGGATAGCTAAAAAGACAGAACCCATACCGCCTTCACCAAGCTGGCTATTGATCTGGTATTTCTCATCCAGAACTTTGTCGAGCAATTCTTTGAGTTCCATCTTACCTACTACAGAATTGATGCTTACTTAATGCAATATAAAAGCTTGCTAATCTCTCCTTTTTTATAATACCAACTTAGGAGAGCGGAGAGGATTTTAATTAGTGGAGCAACGTTCATGTATTCGTAACACTTTGGTAAGTGATCCTGCGATGAGTTTGAGCATATTGATATTCGCCAAACGATTCAGCGCAAAAACCTTTTTTCTGTGCGATGAGGAATTACCTGCCTCATGCATCTTGTTTGGCTACAAATTAAAGTTGAAGGTCACGGTTCCTACGACTCGTACAGGCACACCACCCAATTGTGTTGGCGTGAATTTCTATCCTAATGCGGCTTTCTCTGCTGCGGCTTTCAACAAGGGATGACCCTCTAATGTCCGCACGGTAAGCACATCGCCTTCCTCGTCAACTGTCACCTCAACAACGACAGAGCCTTTGATACGTGCAGCCATTGCAAGAGGCGGATAGACAGGCTCCATACGACGTGTAGCCGAGCCCGCTAAAACTCCGCCTTTCCGAATGGTGATCTTAGGATTAATATTTTTTTCTGAATCCTCTTTGCTTACTCCACCCACTACACCGCCCTCTTTAAAATTACCGACTGGAGGAAAGTACGAGATGGTTCGATAAATCACTTCAAGAGGTTCAATCTTACCATTGGCAAGAACCTTCGATGCGGTTTGCTTTATCCAATTTCCTTGCGCATCAAATTCGTAAGCGTACGAACGTTTTTCAAGGAGCTTACCTGCTTCATCGTAAGAACTGCTGGTCGCAATCGCTCCCTTATTATCGAATGTAAATGTTGATTTGAGAACCAGTCTGCCGCGCTCGTTATAGCTTTTAAACTCTACGTTATTGCCTTTGTCATCGAACACATAAATATCTTTTCCAAAGGGCTGATCGAAGTTTGCAAACACAGAGTTCTCGATTCGATTGCCTTTATTGTCATATTGAAAAACATGTTTGAAAACTAATTTATTCTCAGCTGGTTGTGGAACTGTTGGATTGCTATCTTGCGGCGCCGAAGCGGCAATCGGGTTGCGCTCAAAAACCTCCTCCTTTTTCACACCGGGAGTATCAGTATGGAAAAAATGAACGCTTGAAATCCATTCGCCATTGTAATATATCCGTTCTGCCAGCTCTCCCTTTTCGCTGTAGCGCAATTTAAAACTGCGGGTGCGTTGACCTTCTACAGCTTTACCGGTTTCATTGTTGATAGCCGCCCGTTCAATACGAACGCTGCCGACAGGTCCTTTGAACCCGTCTAACTCTTTATCCGATTTTTTATCAGCAGCAGACGCATTGCCTAATAACAATGCAAAGCACAGAAGCAATTGAATCACTGTTCTCTCCTTTACAATCCCGACTTAGGCGCGGTCACGGTTTCAATCAGGCGACGAGCAACGCAATCAAAGAGTGCCTCTTTGACAACCGAACGTGCGATCCATTCGAGCGAATGGATATTCGCTAAGATCTCCGATGCGAAAAATCACGCCTCGTAAGCTGATTGATGACTTGACTCATACACTCTGTTTGTCTACAAGTTGAAGTTAAAAGTTATCGTCCCGATAACTTTTGCAGGCACTCCACTCAATAAAGTTGGCTTAAATTCCCATTGTTTTGCTGCTTCAAGAGTAGTTTGGTGCAATTCTTGAGGTCCCGATAAGGCCACAGCTTTCTCCACTTTTCCGACTTCGTTGACAGTGACTTCAACAACAACACTTCCCTTGATTTTCGCGACAATGGCTGATATCGGATAAATCGGCTCCACTCGTTTTGTCGCGCTACCTGCCAAGACTCCCCCGGATTTACGAACAACCAACGGTCTCGGCGATAAAGGCTTTATGTTGCTTGGAATTTCACTCGAAGGATCTTGATTACTGGCCTCAGCTTCGGCATGTGACGAAAAATATTTAATGGTGCGATAAACGATGGTTTTCCCTCCATACTGCTGTTTTTCGTCTTTCATCTGCATATAGGTTCCGACTCGTTTCACCCAATTTCCGGTTGAGTCAAATTCATACGAGTAGGATTCATTTGTTGCCAGAGAGCCTTTCAAGTCGAAACAAGTTCTCTCTTTCATTAGTCGTCTATCAGTAAAAATCTCTGTGCATTTGGAATGCGAGGGGTTTGGGGAAAGTTCATATGTTTCAAGCAGATTATTTTTTTCATCGTGTCGAGAAAATATGGTGCTCAACAGACGATCATCAGCAGCAAACTTACGTTCTTCCAATTTGTTGCCCTGCGAGTCATATTTGTAAGTATATTTGAAGACCCTCGTATCTTGCGTACCATCGAATTTATTCAAAATCGTTTTCTCAATTCGATTACCGTCGGCTTCATAACTATAAATAGTCTTACTCAGAAGTTCCTTTTCATTTAGATAAGAAGCTTCTTCTTTTATTCGTCCTTGAGAATCAAAGGTCATCACGCTGAAAGAAAAGCGTTGACCTTCAATTCCTTCTTTTGAGACCCTGGTAATCTCCGTTCGCACACTCCGCACAAATCCCAATAAGCCTTCCGCTTTTTTCTGCTGAGGAGACTCTTGAGCAAATAATAGAGTAAGAATTAAATTGAAAACCATTAGAGGCATTTTGATTCTCCATCACAACCCGGATTTCGGCGCGGGTACGGTTTCTATCAATCGGCGAATCACATCATCAGAGTTGACGCGGTCTGATTCGGCGTGAAAATTCAACAGGATTCTGTGGCGCAAAATTGGATACGCCAACGCTCTCACGTCTTCGACACTCACGTTGTATCGTCCGCTCATCACGGCGCGCGCCTTGCCGCCTAAAATCAAGAACTGCGAAGCTCTCAGGGACGCCCCCCAATTCACCCACTTCTTAATAAAATCAGGCGCATTGCTCATGATGGGGCGGCTCGCGCTGACTAACTGCACAGCGTATCGAGTCACCGATTCGGCAACCGGGACGCGACGAACCAAACGTTGGAACGCCAATATGTCATCACCTGTCACGTTGCGCTCGAAGGAAAAATCTTGAACCCTTGTCGTGCGACTGACGACTTCTACTTCGTCGTCTTCACTTAAATAGCCAATCATAATGTTGAACATAAAACGATCAAGCTGGGCTTCCGGCAAAGGATAGGTGCCTTCCATCTCTATAGGGTTTTGCGTAGCCAGCACGTAAAAAGGTTTTGGCAATTGATAGGTAGTGCCTTGCACGGTGACGGTGCCTTCCTGCATGGCTTCAAGCAAAGCGGCTTGCGTTTTCGGCGGTGTGCGGTTGATTTCATCAGCTAAAATAATATTGGCAAACACCGGCCCTTTGATGAATTCCAATTTGCGATGTCCTGTGGAGCGGTCTTCTTCGATGATGTCTGTGCCGGTGATGTCGGACGGCATCAAATCTGGTGTGAATTGAATTCGCTTGAACGACAAATCCAGAATGCTCGACACGGTTTTAATCAACAACGTCTTTGCCAGTCCCGGCACGCCGCTAACCAACGAATGTCCGCCGCAAAAGAGCGAGACTAAAACCTGATCAACAATTTCGTCTTGCGCGACAATGACTTTGCGGACTTCATGGAGGATTTGCTCGCGCGCCGAAATCAGCTTACCTAATAATTCATCTTCTCGAATCACATCTGCCGTATCTATTGCCATTCTCTCCCTCTTGAGGACTGAGGACTGAGGACTGAGGACTGAGTGAATCGCAAAACGATCAAGTAGGAACGATGAATGATAAATACAGGATTTTAAATCTCAGGTATCATTCGTTATTCTGCCTTCATACCTATTAAAACACTCAGTCCTCAGTCCTCAGTCCTCAGTCCTTTGAATTTAGTGTGTCATCGAATAAAAAACGTAATTGACTCCGAACTTATAAGCCGTATTTGAATCTTCAAGTGGCTGGTAAGGGTTGTTAGACCACTGCCAGAAATCGCTCACATCATAGTTGTAGTTAATCATCATCATCAAGCGCCCATTTTTGTCTTCTAACCCAAGAAATTGCGGTCTAATTCCGTAATTGCCCTGCACTTCAAGCGTCTTGATTGAAAAGAAACAATTAAATATCGGGTGTGAAATATCGAGAGGCTTGATTTGATACTCCTCCTCAGGAAAGGCGCGCTTTACATATTCAGCAAAGTTCTGATACTCATATCCGCGCCCTCCGCGGTCACGAAAATCATCCACCAACAAAAAGCCGCCTCGCAACAAATATTCACGCATTCCTTTGATTTCTTCTTCAGATAAATCCATGAACCCGACTTCACAAAGATAGGCAAACGGATATTTACACAGATTTGGGTCATTGAACGTAAAGACATATTCGTTGATGTCGTTATGGACTTGCGTCTTTGAAAGTTCCGTCAAGATCTTGCGCAGGTGAAGCCCTGCCTCCGGGTAATCATGCGACCAGGGAGGACTTCCTCGTCCATCTCCCCAATACGCGCCCGGGGAAATAGGACCGAAATGAATGCGGGCAAACATGAACTTGTCAGACATATCCTGCTTCTCGCCCATACGCTCATCGGCATAGCGAAACGTTGTCTCAGCTTTCTCATTCAGCTTATCGCCCGAATTTTCATTCGCAGCAAAAAAAGCCGTAGGCACAATGGCGAGTATCAATAATATGATGACGAATAATATTCTCATAGGTTTTAGGTTCCAGGTGTTAGGGGTGAGAGTTTATAAGTCAGCTAAGAATTCATACCAACTAAAACCTAACCCCTAACATCTGACACCTGCTTTAGCCTTCCCCACGAAGTTTCAACAACAATTCCTGCGCCTTCTCAAAACCCGGCGCGATTTCCAACGAGCGCAAGATTTCGCGCTTTGCTTCCACCTTGTCGCCTTTGGCTTCCAGAGCCCTCGCTAAATCGTAATGCGCGTCAGCGGGATTCGCAGGTTCTAAAGATACAACAACGCGAAACTCGCGAACCGCATCCGCAAGACTCCCTTGTTCAAGATACGCATCGCCAGCCAGCTTGTGCAAGGCTGCATCAAAAGGCGAGATGTAAAAACTTGTAAATATCGTATGGAGCGCGCCCGCTCGGTCATTCAATTCCATTTTTAACTTCGCCAGTCGCTTGTAGGCATCGGCGTTGGTTTCGTTATATTTTGTCCAGGATTCCAGTGCCGCAAGGGCTTCAGCTTTTTTACCCTGCGCTTCGTAAATCTCAGCAAGTTGCGAATACGGATTCCCTTCTCCGCCAAAGTAAGGAAAGGCTTCTGCGGCACGTTTTAAAAATTCTACAGCCTTTACTTTATCGCCTTCCTCTTTATAAATCGTGCCCAGGCGTAACAACGCAAAGAAATCATTGGTTCGGGTCTTGAGCAAAGTCTCTAAAATTACTTTTGCCTGCTTCGGGTCATTGCCGGTTTTCACAGGACCTGAGCCTAACGCTTCGATTCTATCTTTCATCTTGGCGCGAAGGTATTCGTTAAAAGTCTGGTCGAATTTTTCAGGCGCGAGTTGTAAAGCTTTCTGCAAAACATCCGTGTCTTTCGCGCCTTCTTTGTAGAAGGCAAGCATCTTCAAAATCGTCTCGAAACCGAATTTTTCTTCGACAAACTCGCAAACTTGCGACGCCTGAAAATATGCCAGCCCTACGCCGTCAGGCGATTTCGGGCGCGTGAATGCCGCATCCAGGTCAACAATTTTCACGAAGCGACCATCCGTGAAAGCCTTGACGGTTTCAACCGACCAATCATCTCCCCAGCCGGGTCTTGCGCGGCGCTCTTCAAAGACCGAAAGCCCTTCGGAAAACCAGCGAGGGATTTTGTAGTCCGTCATTTGCAGCGTGATGACATGCATATATTCATGCCAGAGCGTGCCGCCCCAATTGAATTCTCCTGCGTCGCGAGCCGAAGGGCTGTCCATAGCAATGGTCTGCCCGAAACAAACGCCTAACGCTCCGAGGCCTGGCAAGCCCAAAGCCTTGACGGCGAAGTCATCGTGATTCTCAAATATTTCGACGGAGATTGGCGCAGCCGGCGTGAATTTATATTTCGCTGTGAGTTTTTTATGGGCTTCTTCAATCAAATCAGCCGCGTATGGCGCAATCACGCCGGTCTCGTCTGGCGAAGTTTTTATCAAAAATGGTCCTCGCACAGTGTCAACATAGTCTTTCATTGAATCGAGCAAATCGAGCGTGTTCTTTGCCCAAACATTAAACGGGTCGCCCGCAAAAGTTTTCTCCAGTTCGACGCGACCTTCTGCGGTTTTGCCAACCCGCAAAAGTTGTATGCCGAGTTCTGTTCGCGCCCGCCATAATGTGGGCGACAATTCAACAGCCCGAGTACCAAATACGACGCTGTCTGCGTAGCGGCGTTTGTTCACCGCAAAATGCGCCAGTGTTTCGAAAAAGACTCCGGCTTTCGGATTGATCGCAAGTGCGCGTTTGGTCTCTGCTTCGAGTTCAGTTTTGCGGTCTGTGGCGTAAAAAATCGCCCCCCTCAAAGCTCGCGCTTCAACAGAATTGGGATTGATCGCAAGTGCGCGATCAATCGTCTTCATTGCGGCATCGGCTTTTTCGTCTTCGAGTTGTAACCAAGCCTTCAGGGTGAGGGCACGAACAGAGTTCGGATTTACGGCAAGCGCCAGTTCAATCGCGCCGCCAGCATCCGGCGAAAACGCCAGACGCTTGCTTTCTGCAAGACCTGTCAACGCTGCCGCAGAATTCGCATTGATTTTCAGCGCATCTTCAAAAAGACTCTGCGCATCCCCGTACTGGTACTTTTCATTCAACAGCTCGCCTTGTTCATAGTAGGCTTCGAAGAATTGTTCGTCTTCGTCGCGTGCATCAATGAAGGTGTCGTTGGCGTCTTGAAATTTTTCGAGATAAGCGAATGCCTTTGCAAAAATGGTCAAAGCTTCTGCGTCAACTTCCTCATCGGAATTATATTTTTTCAGGAGTTCGACGAGTACGGTTTTCGCTTCGTCCTCTTTGCCTTGAGCGAACAAGGCGCGCGCGCGATTGAGCAGTGCGCGGTAAAGCGCAGCCTCTTTCGCGGTTTTTGCGGCGCGGTCAAATTCCATAGCGGCTTCCGCATACCGTCCGGTTTCAAAGAGCACATCGCCAAGTGCGATTTTCAGTCGCGCATCATTCGGTTGCTTGATTAAAAACTCTTTGACACGTTTTTCAGCCGCAGCATATTCGCCTGTTTCAAGCAATGCGCGAAGCAGCAAGACTTGCGCCTCGTTGCCATCAACTGGTTTTGCAAGCATGGTGTTGAGATGCGCGATGGCTTCTTTGTAAGCACCGTGGATGAGCAATTCCTGTCCGCGTTCAAGCGTGAGGTCTTGCGCCGTGACCGCGCAGGATAAGAGTAAAATTAGAGTGATACGTAACAAATGCTTCATAAAACTTTTTCAATCTGCAATGTTTACTTGCAAGAGCATAATTCAATGAAGGACGGTAAATCGCCCTTCGCAAAAGCCCGGTAAATCGGGCTGAATAAAACCGATCACAAAGAACTTAATTCTATTTCTTTCGCGCTTTGATACGGCGATTGGTCTTTGCCAATTCAACTAACAAGCGTTCGAGTTCCGCCTCGTATTCTTCAAGCTTCATATCGCTCTTGCGCGCTTTGAGTTTTTCAATAGCAACTTCCAACTGCTGTTTGTCTTCGAGCCATTTGATCACTTCCGCATCAGCGCTCGCTTCAGCCAAAGACTTGGAATCGAGATACGTAGTTTTCGCAATCGCACCATCGCCGCTCTCTTCTTTCTCGTGGCCTGTGCCGTCGCCGTTATCATCTAAGAGGGCATGTTCGGTAGCCAGGCGATTCTTTTCCTTATACCAATCGGCAGTCAATTTGGTTGCGAAATTAAAAGCTTCCAGCAAAGAAGTGCGCCCGCTCTTGTCCATATCGGCTGCTGATTCTGTCAAACCCTTAATAAAAAAGTCCGCAAAGACCGTGACGTTTTGTTCGTTGCCGCTTCGTGTAGCCGTAATGACTAAGCGATCTGCACTCGAAAGCGGCTTGATGAATTCACCTGAGGAACTGGAACAATCAACGAAAACGACACGGCGAGTCGGCAGCGAGTTTATCAGCGTGGCGAAATCCTTGGCGGATAAATCGGCTCCAACTAAATTAAATTTCGCTTCTTGATTATCAAAAGTACCATGTCCGATCAGAGCAATAAAAACCAGGCTGTCGGCTGTGGCAGACGATTTAATGGCACTGATCGCCTTGCGCGCTTCGTCGGCTGTGGCGCGAGCGAAATTGCCATTTGTCATATTCTCAGCATTGCTGATGATGTTTTCGGTGAGCAGGTAAGCGCGCTTTTCATCAAAACCTAGTTTATTGGTCAGCGCGTCATAAAATTGCATCGCTTGCGCAGTGAATTTCTTTGAGTAGATTTCTTCCCCACCTACGCCTGAAATAATCAGAGCGAATTTTTTCGGATCAATCGTAGCGCGATTGGTCTGGGCTTTCCCTAGCGGTGGCTTATCGGTTTGTGAAGTTTGTTTGTCAGCTTGTTGGGTTTGAGCATTCGCCTGCTTTAGGTTGAAAGCACAGATCAACAATGTCGCGCATAAAAATAAAACCATTGAGCGAAATTTCTTCATCTTTTTCACATCGCCGTTTGCAAGCAGCGATCAATGACCGCTTCTAAAGCTATACATCTTTTCCGTTTTAATTTGCAATCCGCAATCAAGCAAGCCCTTTGCGCTTTCTGATAAACCACTCGGCGGCCGCCAGGCAGACTGCCAACAAGAAGTTGAAAGGCATATCCCAGAGATCATAGGAAACCTTCATCGAGTTATTGCTCTCGATGTGCGTCAAGTCTTCAACCAGATTGTTGGTCTGCGACATTGTGTAATAATTTCCATTGGTGTCTGCCGAGATTCGTTTGAGAAATTCACGATTCTGCTCCGCGTCGTAGGCTTCTCGATTGAGCGGTCCGACGATAAAATTGGTTTGTGTCGTGCCTAAAACCGCGCCCGTCTTATCGCCTTTTTTCGCCGTCACTTCGACTTTGTACAAGCCGTCTTCTTCGGGAACAAGGGCTGCGGCATAGCCTTCAAAGCCCTCTTCATTGGCAGCCTTCAAGGGCACCTCTACGGTTGCACCTGTCGGCGTCGTCACACGCGCAGAGACTTGCGCCCCTGCGACGTGGAGGAATTTCTCATCTCCGACTTCAACCTTGATTTTCACCGGTTCGCGTTTCCCGTAAAAGACGCGCTCGGGTGCGGCTTCGACCTTGTGACGCACAGCCTCGACAAGATAGCGCGACAGATTCAACCAGAATGTAGTGAACGAAGTGTTCTTTGATTCCTGCATCATACGCCAACGCCAGGTATCGGAGGCTAGAAATGCCAAGGTGCGCCCACGCCCATACCGCTCTTCAACGAGCAAGGGGGTTGTGCGACTTTTGTCGGCTTTACTTCGCGCTTCCAGAATCACCGTTGCGCCAGGTTTAATCTCACGGGCTACTTCCGGCAGAGAAATCGCTGGCATCTGCTCCCAGGCTTTGGCGCTGGCTTCCGTCGTATCCGCCAGACGCACGGCTGTGAGTTCTTTGCCACGACTCGTCGGCTGCGCAAAATAGGTCTGGCTATCGGGCGACATTTCGCCGCTCAAATAAACCGGCAGCAAATCTGCGATGGGCGTATTGATGTAGCCACCAACACTTAAAGATTTCGAACCTCCCAAAACCAACAAGGTGCCGCCGCGACGCGAAACGAACTCTTCCAGCCATCGCAACTGGTCAAAGGTGAAGAAAGTCGCTTCGATACTGCCCAACACAACCGCGTCGTATTTGAACAATTCTTCTATAGATTTCGGGAAACCGGCTTGCAGTTCTTCACCGCTTTCAACGCCCTGCCGGTAAAATTTACCATCGGCAGAGCGCAGGACAGAAACCAGCGTCACATTTTTTTCATCGGCAAAGGCGGAACGAATCTTGCCGTATTCCCAACGCGGTTCGCCTTCGATGTAGAGTACCTTCGGATGTTCGTCCGTGACCTCGATGAGCGATTCCTGGGCGTTGTTTTCGAGCGTCACCGTTTGCGATTCTTCGCCGCGCAGCTCGACCGTTTCGGATTTGATCGCCTTCCCGTCTTCGCTGACGGCGATGACGGCGCGTGTAGTCCCGAGGCCGTTGGCTCGAACCAGCACCTCGGCGCTCACCGCCGAGCCGTTCAG
>JANMSG010000086.1:0-13149 GCA_031389065.1 Acidobacteriota bacterium
TACCATGTATCTCCGCAATCTCAGCATAACGGTTTGTGATCAATTTGGAGACCTGATAGGAAACCTCTATCAAGGCGCAGAAATTTCGGAATTTGTTGATTGTGCTTCACAGTATCTTTCCATCAATCAGCAACTCTCTTCAGCAAGTACCTATATTGACCCTATCGGCATCGGTACACATGGCGTTATAGTAGCGGCAGGGAGCAATGCAGCGAATGATTGGCCAAGTGCAGCAAAAGTTGCCGTCGGCAATGGCTGCGGGACTGATACTCAAAACATCCCAGTTAAGGTTGACGGATTTCTTCTCACCCCTTCAATCGTAAATAGAAGTTTAATGATTTGTGGCAACGGCAGTGCTACGACAAGCCCGCCAGTAACTATAACCATAACCTGGCCGTAAAATAAGGAGTTGAATATGAAGTTTTATATGTTGAGATTTGTCGCTACACTTTTGCTCGTTGGGGGAAGCATATTTCTGCATCTCCCCCAACGAGTAAAATCTATGACCGAACTTGCACAAGAACAATCAAGTGCTCTCCCTATGAGGCATTACTTAGCCGATTTAGGAAAGACTTACGATTCTTTCTTTACGATTGAAGAAGGCTGGACAGAGGATAATCCGGCAGACCGCATAACTTCCCACTGGCTTCAACGGCCTTCTCAGGCAAAGAGCTTGAAAGACGAACTTGAGCATATCCGACAAATAGTTCCGAATTTCACCTATGAAATTGATAAAACAAACCCAAGGCTTATACACATCCTGGATGCGCGTCTGGCACAGCAGAAAGGCTACGGTTTAGCCAGGGTCATCAAGAGCATAGATTTTCAAGGTAAGCTAAGTGATTTGCCGTCAGAACTGAAAAAACAGGGCATACCTGTTTCGTCTCCATGGGCAACGGATACACGCTCACCGGGAGACGATCTGACTGTGGTTCAGATCAAAGCAGAAGGATTAAGCGTAAGGGATGCGTTATCAAACTTCATTCCGTTGGAAGGGCGACTGAACAGGATTCTGTGGATTGCAGCAACCAAACTCGGTCAGAGAGAGGTGAGCAACGTTCACTTCCTGATGTCAGCGAAAATTCCTTAAAAGCGAAACTATTCGTCAAAAGTGTAGAAGTAACAATACGAAAAGGTGGTGCTTGCAATTGATTTATTTCAAGCACCTTATCTCGGCAAATAGATTTCCCAACAGGACAGAAGGTTGCCATTTCTATTCGTGAATCGGGATCGGCTAATCTCTAAAACGATTCACACTCAAACCCTAGTCTTCAACAACACTCGGCTTTAAAAAATAACAGGCAAGGCGACCCCAAGCTTGGTAGGTCAAAGTTCGCCTTGCCCTCAACACACCACCTAATAAAAGGAGCGTGCATTGCAAAGTTTACAAGAAAGCCAATAATCTGGCAACGCCGCATTAGCTTATTAGCACTACCTTCCGTTTTGTAAATCGGTTGAAGTTTGGGCATTCCTTCCAAACAGCAAAGCGTCTAACGAGTATTTGCCGGGACCTGCCAAAATCATGAGCAAGGCCAGCCCCAGATAAGCTGCCCCTAATTCATACGAAGGACCACCGGATGTTGCTACGAACGGATGCCCTGCTTTGACGTGTACAGCAAAAACAGCAAACGCCATTGTGCAGGCAATGCCAAATGCCGCGAGGGGTGTTAGCAATCCGATAACCAAGGCTAAGCCGCCACCGAATTCACTCAAGGCTGCAAGCGCTTGCAAAAAACCTGGAACCGGAGCCTCTGGACCCATCCAACTGAATGGCTTCTGAATCTTTCCCCAACCATGAAACATCAAAGCTAAGCCACCAATGAATCGAACAATGAGTAATCCTAAAGCCGCGCGTCCGCCTAAAATATTGCCAAATAATTTTTTCATGTTATTCCTCTTTCGCCATTCTGCTGACAAATAACTATCACTATTGGCGATCAAATAAATGGCGCAAACTTCTTGGTATCGTTTGCACCATCTGTCTTCATCAGACTACTGCTTGACCGCTTCGAGATTTAAAAGAATGTTGACGTCGTTGCCGACAACTAACCCGCCACCATCAAGAGTCTTACTCCAGGTAATGCCGTAATCTTGACGATTAATCGTCAAACCGGCTTCTACACCAATACGCACTTTTCCTCCAGGCGCATTGACGGGCCCGAATACTTTAAACGGAATTGCAATCTCTTTGCTCACACCTTTCAAGGTAAAGGTGCCATGTGCAAGGAAGGAGCCTTTGCCTTTTTTCTCTATGCGCGTGCTCTTAAAAGTCATCTCAGGATACTTCGCTACCTCAAAAAAATCTGCATTACGTAAATGGTCGTCGCGTTGCTGAACCCCTGTGTCAATGCTTGCGACTTTGGCGGTAAATTGCACGGATGATTTGGTGATGTCTGCGGCATCGTAACTGATCGTTCCGTTGTATTCTTTGAATCGGCCCGGAATGTTGTTAATGATCAGGTGACGCACAGAAAAACCGATGGATGAATGAACCGGATCAACAACATAAGTTTCAGCCGCTGTCGTTGCAAGAGGTGTTTCTGTTGAGAGGCTTTCCGTTGCAGCAAAAATATTTTTGCCTGAGTCGGCATATGTACCTGTCGCAAAATTGATTACCCCTAAAGAAAGGGCAAATGCTGCAACCATCGTTAAACAAATTTTTACTAAACGCATCTTTTTTTATCTCCTAATTCTTTTAATTTATCTAAACTTCAATATGGGGAAACGCTCTGTTTTTTCTCTTCTAGAATGCTACAGTAAGCATCCTTGCGATTCCCTGCTTCTCCACTGATCCATCGTGCATAGGATATTCGTTCGAACGACTATGCGTGAAAAATTTTAACTTAAATTTTCACGAGCCGTTTCAAGCAGACTGACCAGGGTTTTCAATCGTCTTTCCCCCAAATGACCTATCTGTTGTTTGTGCAAATCAACCATCTTCCGATCCAGTTGTTTGAGGATACTGAGTGCCGCTTTTGTGACGCGCACGGTAATCACTCGTCGGTCTTTTGAATCCCTGCTTCTTGACACCAGTCCGCGAGCTTCCATACGATCTAGCAAGCGCGTGACATCAGGATCGAATTTAATCATGCGCTCGCTGATCTCGCGACAATTCAAGCCCCCGTCACCCACCCCCCTCAAGATTCGCAGAACATTGAACTGTGTAGACGTAAGCTCGAATGACTTGAGAAACTCTGCGCCATTGCGTCCTAACGCATCGGCAGTGCGAATGATATTCAACACCGCTTCTGCCTCTAAACTAACAAAGGGCTTATTCTGCTTAATCTCTTTTCTAAGCTTTCCAGTCATCTCTGTACAATATATTCGTTATAACGACTATCGTCAAATAAAATCGTCAATTGGTTGACAATTAAAATAACACCCGAAATAGAAGGGGGCGACCAATGATTGGTCGCCCCCTTCTTCAACGAAAATGCCCGCATTCGTTTACCGGCTTATGCAATCGCAAAATCGTATTGCTCCTGATGAAGATTCGGGTCTGATTCTATGGTGATTGGTGTGCCGAAATAGGCCTCAATTTCTTCAAAGACTGCTCGTTCAGTGGTGTGAAGAGATTCGGCAACCATTGGCGAAACTCGCAGCATCACGTCGTTGCTGCCGCTGACCTGATCCGACATCGCTTTGGCTTGCTCCAGAATTTCAAAGCACATGGTTTGCGGCGATTTCACCATGCCGCCACCCTGGCAATAAGGACAAGGCATACACAGTGTGCGTTCGAGAGATTGTTTGACACGTTTGCGCGTAATCACGAGTAATCCGAAATCGTTAATCGAGAGAATCTTTGACGGGGAACGGTCATTATCGAGTTCTTCTTGCATAGTCTGCATCACCCGCTGGCGATTCTTGCGCTCTTCCATATCTATGAAATCAACGACGATGATGCCGCCCAAATCGCGCAGACGAATCTGGCGAACAATCTCTTTGGCGGCTTCGAGATTGGTTTTGGTTATGGTGTCTTCGAGGCGATCTGATTTGCCAACAAATTTGCCCGTGTTTACGTCAATCGCCACTAAGGCTTCCGTTTGATTGATGATAATGTAACCGCCTGACCGTAACCAGACGCGCGGCTTCACGGCTTTATCAATCTCCGGCTGCACATTATATTTTTCAAAGATCGGTTGATTGCCCGTGTAAAGCTTCACACGGTTGACCAATTTCGGTTGCACCCGATTGACGAATTCAACGATGCGAGCATATTCCAATTCGTTATCAATGCGAATGACGCTGAAGTCATCAGAGACCTGATCGCGAAGGATGCGTTGAATCAAATCAAGGTCGCGATGAACCAGAGTCGGCGGTTTGGTACGGTCTGCCTTTTTCCGCACATCTGTCCAGGTGCGAATCAAGTAACGCATATCGTCGTGCAATTCCTGCTCAGAAATTCCTGCGCATGCTGTGCGCGCGATGAAACCGCCCTGCGGGTTTTCGCGGGCGTGCAAGGCGCTGACCACACGCTTCAATCTGATGCGCTCTTGATCGCTGGGAATCTTGCGCGATACGCCTATGTGATTGACGGTCGGCATATAGACTAGGAAGCGTCCCGGCAGCGCGATGTGCGAAGTGATGCGCGCGCCTTTCTTGGCAATCGGCTCTTTGGCAATTTGCACAAGCACTTCCTGGCCTTCGCGCAAAAGCTCTGAGATGGTCGCAGGAGCATTGCGTTCGGGTCTGCGGCTCTGCTCTTGCCGACGTTGAGGCTCAGGTCTGCGGGTCGGTTCGCGGCGGGTGTCTACAACATCTGCTTCGGTTTTTTCGACAAGCGCTTCTGAAATTGCAGGCGTAGAATCGTCGTCTGTTGGCGGAGCGTCTCCTGTAGAAAGCGGTTTCTGATCGCGGCGTTGCGGTCCTCTGCGGCGACTGCGTCCGCCTCGTCGCATCGCAAACTCTGAACGGTTGTTAAACTCTTTTACGGCTGCTTCTCTGTCTTCGCCATGCGAGTCTTGCGATTCTATTCCGTCTGATGAAGAGCCCTCTGCAGTTCCGCCTTGCTGCATTTGATCTAGCAAATCTGCAGGTATCGCCTCAGAGATATGTTTGAATGGAGCAACCGCATCCTCGTTAATAGCCAATGAAGTGTCTGATGAGGCGCTGCTTGCCATTGCTGTTTCGGCGCTTTCATCTTCTATACGCTGGAATCCGGCATCGTTATCCATTTGAGAGCGTAAGCTGCCGACTTTCCATTCTGGCTCTGGTTCTGCTTTGAACACAGGGACTTTTTTCTCAACTGGTACTTCTTTTTTGTCTGCTACTTTTTTGGACTTCGTCTCTTTTGCAGTTGCAGAGCGTGCAGCATCTTCATCAACGATGCGCTCGAATTGGGGCACTGATTCAGCAAGCTTTTCAGCATCATCTGCGGCCCCACCTCTCCGCTTTTTAGAGTTTGCCCTTGTAGAGGCTTTCCCTTTTTTGCCTGCTTCTTTAGGCGCTGTTTCTACTGCCTCTTTTTCTTCCACGGTTTCCGCTTTCTTTGAACGGCTACCGGGTTTGGTGGTTTCCGCTTCGGCAATTTTCTTTCGAGAACGCCCACGCCTGGGCTTGTCATCAACAACTTCTTCGGCCGCTTGCTCTGCTACGGGTGATGCTTCAACCGTTTGCGGCTCTCGCACAACATCGTCATCGGTGATGCGTTCGACAATGATGGCGGGAATTTCATCAAACCTATCATCATCATCTTCAAAGCTCGCAAAGGAGGGCTTAGATAAATCGGTCACAGAGGCTTCTTCAACTTCGCCTTCCAGTTGTGTGGCAGTTCCCGCCTCATCATCCAAATCATCTTTCGGAATTGGAATCACTCTTTCGTCTGCAATCTCTGCCAACTGCTCTACGACATTTTGGATGGCAAGGGCTTCGGCGGCAGACTCTTTTTCAGTTTCGGCTGTAGCCTCTTGTTCTGTTGCGGCGCGCTGTTGCCCGCGTTCAGGTCTTTGATACGGGGCGTCGCGGTCTCGCCGATCGCCACGCTTGGGTCTGTCATCAACTGGTTTAGGCGGTTGTGGAGGTGTAGCCACTTCTGTGACCTCCTTGAAATCAACCTCATCCTCTTCATCCATGAATTCTGTGAAATCAGAAACATAAAGGAAAGCGTCACGTTCGAGACCAATGTCAACGAAAGCCGACTGCATACCGGGCAGCACCTTCATCACACGTCCTTTGTAAAGATTACCTACCACTCCCTGGTTTTCGTCTCTGCGCTCCACGTAGAATTCGGTAACCGTACCGTCTTCGACCAGAGCGACTCTTTTTTCATATACGTTTGCACTAATTATTAGCTCTTTAGCCATGAATTCTCCTAGTTAGATTAAAGCAAGCAGACGAGTAAGTAGACGTGGCAGAACAAATGACCGATGATAGAAAATCTATCCGTCCGGAATGCGCTAAACTTAGAGCATGAATCAGCGGGGAAAATGAGTTTTGGCGCCTAAATAACAAAAGCAGAAATTGCCTGCTAACATTAGGTTCAAAACTGAAGATCAAAACCGAGTTGAAGATACGCCAAAGGCTAAATTTCGCCTCAAGGTACAATCTCAAACGCCAAGCTTTGATGAAAACTTTTTAGACCCGCTATGGTCTGCCCGCTTGCTTCATAAAAGCAAATCAATTGCCCTATGCGGACAGCGTTCAACACTTACTCTACTGCTTCATCAATTGATGAATAACGCTCGCTATACAAAAAGAAAACCTCAAGCGACCTTGCCTGGAATCCAGGCTCAAGCGCGAATGTCTATCTTTTATCAATCGCTGTTACCGCCATTCATCTGTGTTAAAATTTTCAAAAGAATGTTTCAAGTCAAGCAATTTCACATTGCTTTCATCGAGCATTCGCATTTTGTAAAACTAATTTACAAATCTTCTGAAGCGCACGCTGAGGGCGAGTCCGACACCTGCAAACATAGACATAATTGCAGTGCCACCCGAACTCATCAGCGGCAAAGGTATCCCCATAATCGGCAAGATTCCTACGACCATGCCCAGATTGCAGAGAATGTGAAAAGTGATCAGAGCGACAAAGCCCATCACCATCATGGCGCCCGCTTTATCTCGCGCACCGACCGCTACATCAATCAATCGCCAGATGAAAATCAAGTAGAGCGCCATCATAATCAGGATTCCTATGAATCCGGTCTCTTCAGCAATTACTGCTCCGATAAAATCGGAATATGCATATGGCAGAAAGCCCAACTGCCCTTGCGTTCCATTGCCTACGCCTTTACCCTTTGTGCCACCTGAGCCGACAGCGATCATAGATTGAATCGTCTGGTAGGCTTTGCCTTTCGGATCTGCCTGCTCAGGATTAATGATGACATCAACTCTTTCCTGTTGATACTCTTTCAAATGCGGATAAACCGCCATCAAAGCCAAAGGCAGAGCCAGCACTCCGGCAATCACAAATTTCTTCGGGATCCCCGCTAGAAAATAGAAAACGGCAAGAATCGCGCCAAAGGTCAACATCGTTCCGATATCTTTACCCAGCGCGATCAATATGATTGGCGGCATCGTTATGCCCAACATAATCGCCGCGTCTCTGAGCGTAAAGGATGCGACGCGACGTTGCGCGACATAGCGAGCCAACATCAATATGGTCGCTACTTTCGCAAATTCGCTGGGTTGAATGCTACCGACAGCCGGAATACTAAGCCACGCTTTATTGCCGTTGATTTCGTCGCCGATAAAGAGCACCAGAACGAGCAGCACTAAAACGCCTCCATAAAAGAATGGCGCAATTTCAGTAATAATTTTTCGGTAGTCCGTAAACATGGCAACGAAGGAAATCACCAGTCCTATGAACAGGGCGATTAGTTGTTTTTTAACGAAGTCGTAAGGCTTTGGAGAGGTGCTGTAGATGCCTATACAGCCAAATATCGTTAAAGCAACCGGAGCCATCAGCAGCAGCCAGTCTATATCACGAAAAGTTTTACGATTGATTTCAATCATTGCTACTCAAACTTAATGGCGTATATCCATTTCGACAACGGGGGTTTTTTGAAGGCTGTTAGATTCTATCACGGCGAATCTCCAAGCCAAAGTCGGTTATTGATTGCGCCGTTTGTCGGTCTGAACCGGTAATCGCGAAGGCTGCGTGGAGGCTATCGCCCTTGGCGTTGCGCTTGCGGGGAGGGTATTCGCCCCATTCAAATCTGTGCTTTTTGACGCGCCGGTTTTATTTCCAGTGGTTCCCTTTGTACTTTCTGCCGCGTTGGTTGTTGCTTTTGCCGCATTTGGGTCAAGCATTGCGACGAATTCGGGTGCAAGCGCACGACCGAATTTCTTAGAGAAGTAAGCCAGGTGAATCATCTTGGCTTTCGGACCGGAGGCTTTTGCGCCGAAGCCGCCGTTTTCGGTAATCACCACTACGCCCAGTTCAGGCGTAATATCTTTTTGAATCGGCGCAAAACTTATAAACCAGGAGTGATCCTGAAGATTTTTGCCTATGGCTTTCGCGGTTGAAATGACTTGCGCAGTCCCAGTCTTGCCTCCAACATTCAAGTCCAGCGGAAAGCCTATGCCGCCGCCAGTTCCTCCTTCGTTGACAACGCCCCAGGCTGCATAACGAATGGCAGCAACGGTGGCGGGCGCTAAGGGCATATTTTTCGGAGTCTCTACATAGTGGGTGATGGGGAAAAGTTCCGTCGCTCTTGCTTCTTTTAAAAAGTGCGGAGTAAAGAAAGTTCCGCCCATCATGATGCCTGATTCGGCGCGTATCAACTGAATAGGCGGAATCGCCACCGCACCTTGGCCAACTGCCGACAAGGCGCTATCGAAATCCGTCCATTCAGGACTGCGCGGATTGACTCTCGCTTTCCAGGCTGCGCTTGGAACAGAACCTGACCTTTCGTTGGGAATATCTATACCCGTTTTCTGTCCCATGCCAAATTGCGCCAACCAGTCTTTCATCCCGTCGAGTCCCATCTTGACACCAAGCCTGTAGTAATACCCGTCGCAGGAACGAACGATGGCGGTATGAACATCCGGCGAGCCGTGACTGCCCATACAGCGAACGAAGCGTCCGCCAACCTGAAGACCGCCGCCGCAGACGATTCTCGAATTATTGAGCGGCGTTATCCCTGCTTCAATTGCCGCCGTACTCATCATGATTTTCCAGGTAGAGCCCGCCGGATAATAACCTTGAATGGCTTTGTTATTGAGTGGATGCCCGGTGTCGAGCAGAATCGCCACGACCTCTTTGCGATTTTCAGATGAGATCACATTTCGCGCAAAGACATTGGGGTCGAAATTCGGATACGAAGCCATCACATAAATCTCGCCGTTTCGCGTATCCAAGGCGATCGCCGCGCCTTTATCTCCCTTACTCTCAAATTGTTCTTCAGCAATTCGTTGAAAATCTATGTCAAGGGTCGTAACAATATCCTGACCTTTGATCGGTTCTATGCGTTCCAACTCACGCTTCAGACGACCACGACTGTCAACAATGACGCGCCGCTTGCCGTTTTGACCGCGTAATATCTTGTCATAATAGGCTTCAATACCGCCTTGCCCGATAATGTCGCCGGTCTGGTAGCCGGCTTCTTGATATTTGGGCTTTTCTAGTTGCGCAGGGCTGATTTGACCTATGTAACCGAGCACGTGACAGGCGCTTTTGCCATATAAATAGATTCGCTGTGGTTGTGGGTCTATATCTATTTCAGGATGCTCTTCCTGATGTGCGGCAATCCAGGCGCGGTCTGCATCTGAGGCTTTTTGCTTAATCAGTATCGGGTCGCTTTTTGAACGCAGGGGGTTGTTTATTTCCCTGACAGCATCTTCGCGCTCTATGCCCAGGAATTCGGCAAGCGCGTTGATCGTATCATCTTTACTGATGATGTCTTCGGGATAGATGACAATGTTGAAGGCGGGAGTATTGTCTACCAGAACTTTGCCGTTGCGATCCAGAATAGCGCCGCGCGGAGCAATGAGAGGGATGTCGCGTATGCGGTTGTTTTCAGCGCGATTTTGATATTCATCGTGACGTGCGACTTGAAGAACGTAAAATCTGATTCCCAGAATGATGAACACGGCAAGTACTAAGTACTGAATGACAGAGACTCGCAGTTCAAAATCCATTGATCCTTCTTTCAGATTTTTCTTACTCATAAAATCTCCGCTTGACAGCCATGCGTTTGGCTTGCGATTGATCAGGAAACAATTTATTCAAAACCATGAACAAGGGTATAGATGCCAGAGTATCGCCAAGCGTTTTAAAACCCAGTGCCCTACCGAATTCGCCCCAGGTTCCGACGTGTTGGATTGATTGCTCAAGCATCAGGTAAAGCCCTACGACTAAAACCGTGTTCGCCGCTGATGCGAGGGCAACAATGCCCAGCCTTGCCAGCGGGTTGTCTAAAGGAAATTTAATGCTTACGGAGGAGATGACATACCCGACAAGCGTTTTCGCAAATCCCCCGACGCCCAGAACGCCCCCGCCGATGATATCACTCCCCACTCCTGCTGTTGCCCCTATGGTCATCCCTAAGAGCGGCGAGCGCATTAAACTAAAGAACACAGTGACCAGCAAGGGCAATTCAATGTATTGAAAAAACTTCAAATGCTTGGGTAGCAGCATCTGTAGCAAAAGAGCGACGATGACCGTTATAACAATTTTCAGTGTCTGCAATCTTCTCGCTACCTCTGCATTATTTTATCGGTTCTTCAATCTTTAAGTCCTTCGCTTCGATAAGTAAAACAAGGACATTTTCAACTCTATCAACCTGTGCCGTAGGATTTACGATAATCTTTTTCCAAGGACCGCTGGCGTCATTTTCGACGCGCTCTACGGTTCCTACGACCAGCCCCTTTGGATAGATTCGATCCAGCCCAGTGGTCACGATCATCTCGCCTTCCTGCAATTCTTCGTTCGCAGAAATGTTTTTAATTTCACAGCGCGCGTTGTTCAAGCCCTTCAATTCGCCAGGCGCTCTGGTGCGTTGAATCATCACGCCGACGCCGGCGTTGGCATCGGTGATAACCTGCACCTGAGAGAAATTCGGTCCCACACTGATGACGCGCCCGACAATCCCTGTTGCGGTCACAACCGGCATATCGCGTTTGATGCCATCAAGTGTGCCTCTGTCAATCGTCAAGCGCTTGAACCACAGAGAGGTATCGCGGGCAATCACATTGGCCGCCAACTGACGATACTGCGGTGTGGTAGGCATGCCGTAAACCGTTTGGGCAACTTCGTACTCTTTGGCTTTTTCGCGGGTTTCATTCAACTCAATGGTCAACTGCTCAACTTTTTGCTTCAGGTCTTCGTTTTCAGTTTTCGCGTGGCGCAATTCAGAAAGGCCTGTAAAACTCCCTGTCACTTTCGACAGCACAGCGTCGCCGACGCTGACAATGGGCGAAAAGACGCTCATAACCCAGGTGCGAAATACGGTTTGCTCATTCTTCGGATTCCTTGCGGTTAAAGACATCAAGAGCAATTGCGACGCAAGCAGCGCCGCCAGTAGCCAATGCGATTTCCGTTGAACAAAGTTTGCGCTCATCAATCAAAAGTCTGGAGTCTGAGGTCAAAAACGATGAAGTCAGAACGCTGAACGATGAATAGGTAGAATATCTTTTCTGTTCATCATTCAGCCTTCATACTTCTGCGTTTATTCTGACCCTCGACTCGTTATGATCCGTATGATCCGTGAAGAGCCATGGTATTTTCCCAACTGACACGGCTCAACAAATCGAAGTCCGCCAGCATCTTTCCGGTACCCAGCGCAACCGATGAGAGAGGATTTTCTGCAAGCGACACAGGGACACCGGTCTCGTGCATCAAGCGTTTATCTATGCCTTTGAGCAGAGCGCCTCCGCCCGTCAAGACGATGCCGCGTTCTGCGATATCGGCGGAAAGTTCAGGCGGCGTTCTTTCAAGCGCGACACGCACAGCATTAACGACCGTAGCAATCGGGTCAGAAAGAGATTCGCGAACTTCTTCGTCGGTGATGGTGATGGTTCTGGGCACCCCTTCAATCAAATTGCGACCTTTAATCTCCATAGAGATCGGTTCATCCATAGGCCAAGCCGAGCCCAGTTCAATCTTGATTGCCTCAGCCGTTCTTTCACCAATCAACAAGTTATATTTGCGTTTAATGTATTGAATGATGGCTTCATCTAATTCGTTACCCGCAACGCGAACGGCGCGCGAATAAACGATACCGGAAAGGGAGATCACGGCGATGTCTGTGGTACCGCCGCCGATGTCAACAATCATATTGCCGTAGGGTTCAGTGATGGGGAGTCCTGCGCCGATTGCCGCCGCCATCGCTTCGGCTACCAGATAAACTTTTGAGGCTTTGGCGCGATATGCGGCGTCTTCAACAGCGCGTCGTTCGACCTGAGTGATTTCGCCAGGCACGCCAATGACGACTCTGGGGGAAACCCAAGAACGACCGTTATGGGCTTTGCGAATGAAGTGCTGAAGCATTTTTTCAGTCACCTCAAAATCGGCGATAACGCCGTCTTTCATAGGACGAATGGCGACGATATTGCCAGGCGTACGCCCGAGCATCTCTTTCGCTTCTTTGCCGACTGCTTCGACTTTGTTGGTGATTTTGTTGATGGCTACTATGGAAGGTTCGCTGACGACTATGCCTCGTCCCTTAGCATAAACCAGTGTATTTGCAGTGCCCAAATCTATCGCAAGGTCACTTGAAAAAGGGTTAAATAAATTTCTCATTCTCGTTTACTTATTCCAACTTTCTCCTAACTTTTTATCGCTGTTTATGTAGGAGCATAAGCAGCACAATTTTCACCTCTATGGAGTCAGGTGGCCTTCACGCAAAAGCATCGCGGAGAGGTCTTTTGGCAAAATGCTCTGGCACAACTCGTGCCGACCCACAGTATTTGCTGATGTCAAAGCAAGAAATTTTACAACACGCGAGGAAGACAAAGCTTGGGGAATTTTACCGCAATGAAAAATTGCAGCACCAAATACTTTTTCAGCAATTTGATGCCGTTCCTTCCCATTCGGACATCTGCATTCAATCGTTTGCGCCAGAAGCAACTTATGCCGCCTTGAGCTTGGTCAATCAGCCCAAAAATCTAAGAAATCCTAGACCAAGAAATCTAGCATGGCGCTATGTAACAGGCAAGACCTTTCGGCTTTATCTTTCAAATGTTTATAAAAAAGTTGTTTTTTTGTTA
>JANMSG010000144.1:0-3189 GCA_031389065.1 Acidobacteriota bacterium
ACCAACCCGGTCGCTACCGCTCCCGGTTCTGACCTCGCATTTCGGCATCTTGATGTGCCATTCATCTGAGTTAAAAAAATCAGCGGGTCACAATTGGAAAACCATTTTTCCAATTGTGACCCGCTCTTACAAATTTCGATATCGCCGTTTCGGTGTCAGCGATTGCAACTCAGTTTGAATTTTTCTCGGCAAATGAAGCTCGCGCTTCACTGCCATCCAACCCGGTTTCTTTCCCTGGCGGCGGTGTGCCTAGCTCGTCTGTTGTCACCTGCTGCTCTGAGACTTCAGGAGTGAGTGTTTGCTGCAACGCTTCGGCAATCGTTTGTACGAAGATGATTTCCAAATCGCGCAAGGCTTCTTCCGGAATATCTTTCACATCAGGCTCATTGCGTTTGGGCAACACCACTCGCTTGATGCCAGCGCGACGAGCCGCCAATACCTTGCCTTTGATGCCGCCGACAGGGAAGACCAAACCGCTCAGGGTGATTTCGCCGGTCATCGCGGTGTCGTTGCGAACCGGACGATCTGTGCATAACGAAGCAAATGCAGAGACAATCGCAACCCCAGCCGAAGGACCATCTTTAGGAATCGCGCCCGCCGGAACGTGAACGTGTATGCCGTTTTTGTCAAACTCTGAACTGTCTATGCCAAGCTCACTTGAATGCGACCACAAATAACTGTGCGCCGCTTTCGCTGATTCCTGCATCACTTCTCCAAGTTGCCCGGTCAGCGTTAACCCTTTTGCGCCTGGCAAAGAGATGGCTTCGATGAACAAGACTTCGCCACCCATATCTGTTACCGCCAACCCTGTAGCGACGCCCGGCGGAAGTATGTCGCGCGCCGTCTCCTGGAAAAATCGTTCGTGGCCTAAATACTCTTCCAACTCTTCTGACTTGATTACGAAAGCTTCGCCTTTGCCTAGCGCCACTTTCAAAGCGACTTTGCGACCCAGCTTGCCAATCGTGCGTTCGAGTTGGCGCACGCCCGCTTCGCGTGTGTAGCGCGAGATCACCGCTTGAATCGTCTCGTCCGGAATTTGCAATTGTTCTTGGGTTAATCCCGCTTCTTTGATTTGACGGGGCACCAGATAGCGCGTCGCTATGTGAAGCTTTTCTTCTTCGGTGTAGCCCGCCAACTGAATGATCTCCATTCTGTCGCGCAGCGCCGGAGGAATCGGCGCGAGCGAATTGGCCGTGGCTATGAAAAAGACCTTCGACAAATCAAAAGGTAAATCCAGGTAATGATCTCTGAACGAAAAATTCTGTGCCGGGTCAAGAATTTCAAGCAGCGCAGAAGCCGGGTCGCCTCTGAAATCTGTGCCAAGCTTATCAACTTCGTCGAGCATCATCACAGGGTTGTTGACGCCTGCGCGACGCAAGGATTGAATGATGCGCCCCGGCATAGCTCCTATATAGGTGCGACGATGACCGCGCAACTCCGCTTCATCGCGAACGCCGCCCAGTGACATACGCTCGAACTTGCGACCCATAGAGCGAGCAATGGATTGCCCCAAACTGGTTTTACCAACCCCCGGAGGACCTACAAAACAGAGTATGGGAGCCTTGCTCGTCGGATTGAGTTTTATCACCGCCAGGTGTTCGAGGATGCGGTCTTTGATATCCACAAGGTCATAGTGGTCTTCATCCAAAACGGTGCGCGCGTTATTCAAATCAAGCGCGTCCTCTGAGCTTTTGTTCCAGGGCACATCCAAAATCCACTCAAGATAGGTGCGAATGACGTTGTAATCGGGCGCCGCCGATGGCAGCCGCTCCAGACGACGAAGCTCGCGCTCGGCTTCTTTGAGAATGTCTTCCGGCAACTCGGCTTTCTCTAAGCGCTCGCGCAATAGCAGCGCTTCAGCTTGTTCAGGTTCGGTGTCGCCAAGCTCTTTTTGAATCTGCTTCATCTGCTCGCGCAAAATGTAATCGCGTTGCGCTTTGCCCAATTCTTCCTGCGCCTGATTGGAAATCTTGTTCCTGATTTCCAGCACGTCAACTTCACGCGACAGATACGAGTGCATTAAACCGAGCAACTCGGATTCCGTATTCGCTTCCAGCAGGGCCTGCTCTTTTTCTACTTCAAGCTCAAGCACAGAGCCCAAGAAATAAGCCAGCCTCACATAGTCTTCATTGGAAGTGACGATGCTGCGGATTTCCGCAGGAATATTCGGCAAAAGGTTCAAAGCCTTTTGCACAAGCGCGCTGATGTTGCGACGCAAGGCTTCGACTTCAAGCGATTCTTCGCGCAATGGCTCAGGCAAAATTTCAACACGTGCTTTCAGCATAGGCTCTTGTTCGGTAAAGCCCAAGACGCGAAAACGCTCTTGCCCTTGCACAATCAAATGCAGCACATCTTCATTGCCCGGGGCGCGCATCATTCTGTTGATGACGACCAGCGTGCCTACGGCATAGAGATTATCTCTGGTAGGCTCCACATCGTTGTCTTCACGTTGCGCGATGACGCCTAATAATTTTTCTTCCGTGGTCAGCGCAGCCTCTGCTGCTGCCAGCGACATCGCCCGCCCGACCGTCAGAGGCGAAATGCCGGATGGGAAAATAACCGTATTTCGTAAAGGCAATATTGGTAATTCGAGTATTTTATTTCCTTCTGCTTTATTTTCTATGGCAATCTCTTCTTTAATCTCTTTATTAATTTCTTCCATCGTTTTCTCCTAATAAACCGGATGTCAGATTTTTACCTGCTCTATCAATTATTCATGTGGTATTGAATCTCCGCTCGATAATTGAAGACTACTTCTATGCTCCTTCTTTAAGATTTTCCACCTGACATTTATCCGCATAATCAATGTGAACCAATAGCCAACCTTCTATAGATTCGACGCGAATCTCGGCTTGCGATAAATCACAAGGGATTTTCAACACACGCTCGAATCGGCTGTAGGTGATTTCGAGTTGTTGGTAGGTCCAGCCTTGCGTGATTACAGAATCACGTCTCACACCTCTGATAATGATTCGGTTTTCAGCCACCAGCACCTCGATGTCTTCAGGGGTAACGCCCGCCAGGTCGAACTTGATTTTATAACCTTCAGGACAGCGATAAACGTCGGCCGCAGGTTGCCACAAAGGGCCGCTGGTACGTTGAAACGGCGAATCGGAAGTCAGCCGCGCAATAAAGACTTTTTTGCTCCTAGACATATTTCTCCTCCATCTCAGTAGGCAGTAGGCAGTA
>JANMSG010000184.1:0-22027 GCA_031389065.1 Acidobacteriota bacterium
GTTCCGGGTGGCGTGGAGCAATTAACAAACGCGCGTCTTCCAGTCCTTTGTGATTCCGCGCTTCGCGTAAGGCTTCAAGCAAAATTATTTCTTCATCTGGCGCGGTGCTTCCCGCAACGATCAGATGATTTGACGATGATAGATTGAATTGCTCGTTTAGGTCTGTGGTTGAGAGTCCAGTGTCCGGCGTTTGGTTTTGTGCTTGCTGTTGGTCACTTTTTGATGCTTGAATTCTGATTTCTGACTCCGGACTCCAAACTCCAGACTCCAGACTCCTGATTGCTACATCGTATTTTAAATTCCCACACACGCTTACACGCGAAGAATCTGCGTCGAGCGCGCGGGCGCGTTCTGCGTCGCCTTCCGATTGCATAAGGAGCAAAGATACGTCGTTCAACACGCCAGAGATGAAGCCGCGAATGCGCGAGTAACGAGCGAACGAGCGCGGCGAAATTCTGCCGTTGACGATTATGCTCACGACTCCGCGATTTTTACACTCACGTAAAAAGTTGGGCCAAAGCTCCGTTTCAAGAATAATTACAACCGAGGGACGAATATGATGGAGAGCACGGCGAACTGAAAATTTCCAATCGAAAGGAAAATAAAAAACGCCATCGAGTTTTTGTGGATGCTCTGCTCGGGCTAGCTTCTGCCCAGTCATAGTGGTTGTTGAAACCACCAAACGATAATCCGGAAATGCTTGTTTGATTCGCTCAATCAAAGGACGCGCCGCGTTGAACTCGCCTACAGAGACCGTATGCAGCCACAAAGTTGGACGAGAATTATCAAGGATTGGGTCAGGGAAACGACCGAGCCGCTCTTTGAAGTTGCTGAAATATTTTCCGTGTTTGAGCGCTTGAAAAATGAAATAGGGCAGCAGCAAAAGAAAGAGAATTGAAAGAGCGAAACTGTAAAGGAAGTACATGGCTCAAGATATCGGGCTGCGAAGAGAAACGCGAAACCAGCTACCAGAGCCAGTTTCGCGTCTTCAATATATATTTGTGTCCGAATCCACAAGACTTCAGACCCTGAAAAACAGGCGCGACGAAAAGTTTGAAGCCGTCAGTAAACCTGGCGTTTACCGAATTATTTGACGCGCTCAAGGTAAATGCCCTTTGCAGGGTCAACGCGAATGCGGTCGCCTTCTTTGATGAACGGTGGAACCTGAACCGTAACCCCTGTATTGAGTTTCGCTGGCTTCGGGCTGTTTGACGCGGTTGCGCCTTTCAACTCAGGGGAAGTTTCCACGACTGTCATTTCTACCATCGCCGGAAGTTCAACGCCCATCGGCGCGCCATCAAAGAATTCGATTTTGATCTTCGCGCCTTCGACCAGATAATCCATCGCATCGCCCAGCGTTTCGTTATTGAGCGCAACCTGCTCGTACGTCTCTGTGTTCATGAAGTGATACATGTCGCCATCGGAGTAGAGATATTCCATCTCTACTTCTTCCAAAGTAGCGCGTTCGATATTTTCCGTAGAGCTGAAACGCACTTCAGTTGAAGAACCGGTCTTAATATTGCGAAGTTTCGCTTGCACAAAAGCGCGCAGGTTTCCCGGTGTTCTGTGTTGAAAATCCATCACGCGGTGCGGCGTCTCGTTGTACATTATTAACATGCCTTTTCTAATATCATTTGCATTCATAGTAAATTTATTTCCCTTCTTAATATCTGAATCAATAGGTTAGCGCTTTGGCTGTCAAGCTAACTGCTTAAAATACAGCATCGCGATTGAATGGCGCAAGGCTATGACTACTGTGGCGTGTGAAGTTCTCTTGTGACCGATGGCGCGCGCTTGACGTATTAGCCAGCGATGACAGAAAGTTTCCTGTCTGCGCTTTATCTTCAATCTGAAAAAATAAAAAACGAAAGGATTCACCCAGAGATGAAACGAATTCTACAACCGTCAGGCGTCTATATTTCCTTGCTCATAACACTTTGCCTCTTGTCGAACGGTCTGGTTTTGGCGCAAGGCTTTGGTCCGCCGCCACCACCCACACCGCAAATCAACCTATCGAATAATCCTCTTCTAAAACCTTTTCGTTGGCGCGGCATCGGGCCCGCCAGCATGGGCGGACGTATTGATGACATCGCCGTTGTTGAAAGCAATCCATACACTTTCTATCTCGGCTTTGCCACCAACGGCGTGTGGAAGACTACCAACAACGGCACAACCTTTGAATCTATCTTTGACACCTACCCGAGCATATCCGTCGGCGACCTCGCTATCTTTCAGCCTGACCCGAAGATTATCTGGGTAGGCACGGGCGAGCCAAATAATCGCCAGAGTTCATCCATAGGCGACGGCATGTACAAATCAACAGATGCGGGCAAGACTTTCACCAATGTAGGACTCAAAGAGACGCAATCCATTGCTCGCGTCGTGACTGACCCGAAAGACGCAAACGTCGTGTATGTCGCTGCGTTGGGTCATCTGCATGGTGCAAACAAAGAGCGCGGCTTATATAAAACAACCGATGGCGGACAGAGTTGGAACAACCTCAAGTTCATCAACGAAGACACAGGATTCACAGATGTAGTGATGGATACTGTTGATAACAAGACTTTGTACGCGGCTTCCTATCAACGTCGTCGCACGTCTTGGGGGTACAACGGCGGCGGACCCGGCTGCAGCATATGGAAAACGACGGATGCGGGTAAAACCTGGGCGAAACTTGAAGGCAATGGCTTGCCTGAAGGACTTCTCGGTCGCATAGGTCTTGATGTTTCGCGCTCGAATCCCAACGTCTTGTACGCGCAGATTGAAGTAGGCGCAAGCACCGGCACAGGGGGGGGCGAAGAGCAACCTGGAGGCGGCGGTGGTGGCGGTGGTGGCGGCCAAGGTGGACAACAAGCGTCGCAAACCGCAGACCTGAAAAAGAGCGGCGTGTGGCGTTCCGAGGATAAAGGGAAAACCTGGAAGGTCATGAGCAACAACAACAATCGGCCTATGTATTACAGCCAGATTCGTGTTGACCCGAAAAACGACCAGATCATCTACACTTGTGGCGCGTCCTTCTACAAATCAACCGATGGCGGCAAAGCTTTTCAAATCGTTCAAGGCATAGCGCATAGCGATCATCACGCGGTCTGGATCAATCCGCAAAACAACCATCACATTATTTTAGGTAACGATGGCGGCTTAGATATTTCCTATGACCAATGTGCCACCTGGGAATTCGTCAACACCATTCCCGCCGCGCAGTTTTACGCGATAGGCGCGGATATGCGAAAGCCTTATTACGTGTATGGCGGTCTGCAAGACAACGGCAGTTGGGGCGCGCCCAGCGCAACGCGTAACAATCTAGGCATCACGAACGCCGATTGGTTTCGCGTAGGCGGCGGCGACGGTTTTTATACGCAGGTTGACCCGACCGACCACAACACGGTTTATTACGAATCGCAGAATGGCGCAATCAGTCGCCTTGATTTGCGAACGGGTCGTTCCGTGAGCATCCGTCCACGCGCTGCACAACGTCCTCGTCAACCCCAACCGCAACCCGCAGGACAGGCTACAGGAGCCACTTCCGGGGGAAGCACGCCAGCAACAGGCGGAACGTCTACGGCTGCCGCTGGACAAGGCGGAGCGGCTCCTCAAGCGCAACAAGGATTCGGCGGATTCGGCGGCGGACCTCCAAACATTGTTCCCGCGCCTCCAGCAGGCGAGCAGTATCGTTTCTACTGGAATATGCCGATTCACATATCACCGCATAATCCGCGCACGCTTTACATCGGCGCGAACAAGTTTTTCAAATCTGTGAATCGCGGTGATACCTGGACGGCAGGTCCTGATTTAACCAAACAGATAGATCGCAGAAAGCTGCCGATTATGGGAGTGGCGGGCGATCAGCCTATGGCATCAAAGCACGATGGTTATGGCAGCTATGGTCACATCGTGACGGTTGCCGAATCTCCTGTACTGCCCGGCGTGTTGTGGGTCGGCACAGATGATGGCAACGTACAAGTGAGCCGTGATGGCGGGGCGACCTGGAAGAATGTTGCAGATAACATCAATGGCGCTCCTGGTAATAATCCGCACATCTCGCGTGTCGAGCCTTCGCACTTTGACGCAGGCACTTGTTTCGTTTCCATTGACGCTCATCGCCAAAACGATATGAAACCTTACGTTTTTGTCACACGCGATTTCGGCGCAACGTGGAATCCTGTGACTGGCAATCTGCCGGAATGGGGTTATGTCAATGTCGTGCGCGAAGACCCGAAGAATAAGAGTTTGCTTTACGCCGGGACAGAGTTCGGCTTCTTCGTTTCATGGAATGGCGGCACGAGTTGGGAGAAATTTATGAACGGAATGCCGACCATACCGGTTGACGATATTCTGATTCACCCGCGTGATAATGATATCATCGTCGGCACACATGGCCGCGGCATCTATATCCTGGACGATATCACCTCTCTGCAACAGTTGAATGAAAAAGTGCTGGATGCAGATTTCCATCTCTTCGATGTGCGACCCGGCGTGCAATGGTTCAACGATGTAACGTTGAGCCGTTCTGTTGGTGGCGCGAAATATTATCGCGCCGCGAATCCTGCGCTCGGCACAGCGATTGGTTATTATTTGAAAGCTGCGCCTGAAGGTGATGTGAAGATTTCCATCACCGACGTGACGGGTAAATTCACGCGCACCATCACAGGCACAAAAGAAGTTGGCGTAAATCGCGTGCAGTGGAATTTGCGCGGCGATATACCGCCGCGTCCGGCAGGCGCTCCGCAAGGTGGCGGCGGCGGTGGTGGCGGCGGTGGTGGCGGGCAGTTCGCAGTGCCACTTGCTGACCCCGGCACCTATCTTGTCAAAGTAACGGTTGGCGGCAAAGAGTACACAACCAAAGTTGTAGTCGAAGAAGACCAGTGGAGAGATAGATAAAAAGACTTTTTCTTATGCCTTGATCAGGGTTTCCGCCAATCTCATTTTGAAAGTAGTGGGAACCCTGATTTTACCATCCGGTCTCTACCCCAACTATGAGAAGCTACACTTGTCATTACAATCACATACTTGCATCCAGCATTGCTTTTTCTTGACTACCCTCTTCACTTCATCACAGACGGAACAGGTGTTGCCGCATGACCGTACATTGAGGCGAGTTAAATATCTCACATCATCGCCGCCCAGGGCAGGATCAAGTTGGTTATCACATACCCTGCGAGAAAGATGACGAACGAAACCATGTCGAACTGGCGCGACAGCGCCACTTTGCCCTTCCTTTCGTACAGGTACAGCGAGATCGCGGACTGCAGTAGGGAGAGGGTGATCGTTATGACGCCCACGTTGTTAACGATATCCGCCAAAGTCATCACCCCAGTGTCCGGCACCAGTGAAGATGTGACGTAGGTGTTTACGATGACTGCGCCCAAGGCTCCCACACCAAGCCCGAAGCGCGGGTCAACGTCCGTCGGCTTGATGAAGAACGCGAGCATGGCGACCGCCACCGCCGCAAATAGCGCCACGAACATTTTCAGGTAGAACCCCCAGCCTGGGCGGTGAATCCAAATGCCCATCCTAAGTTGTGATTGAACCTGCTCTATGCCGAGGGCCAGGCGGGGGTCACCGTGTGTGCTCATGTAGGCGTGTGGCTTCTCAAGTAGGGCATGTTGGTAGATTGAATACCCCGCGATTTCGACGCGCGAACTAACGCCGGAACTGTCATTGTCGGCGACGAACAACAACTCGTTGCGCTCTGAGGCGGGGATTTCGATGTTGATCGTCAGCACATGGTCGTCGCGCGGGAAGCGCGATACGTCAAAGAACTTGGTAATACGGGCGACGACCCTGTAGAGCGCGTAACGCTCGTCGCCGCTTGTGAACTCGTCCGCCTTCTTCTTCGCCTCGACCGACCCGTCCACGATTTGGAAATTCTCGCCCGGATCGCCCCCCTGTCCCTTCCAGCGGAACCAGATGTAGAAGTCGACCGTCCACGCGGCCTCTTTCACAGATAGGTTGACGATGCGGTCCACATAAATACCCGCCTGCACCCTGACGGGATTCGTCCCCGCCTGCAGGACCGTCGGCGGGGGCTTTGTCCCTCCCTCTCCTACGTCCGGGTTCATCCTGTCATTGTGTCGCTTGATGGAATTGACTTTATTCTTAAACACCGCCCAGGCGGTGGCGACTCCAGTGGTGGTAAACAGGGCAACCAGCATGATCGCCCATATCTGGATGTTCCGCCGCTCGGCAGAGGTGATGATGTGTCTTTCATCTACTTGTCCGTTCTTCTCGTTACTCATGAAGAAACCTTCTCCAAGTTTTAAGAGTGTAGGTTCCTTCGATTCGGTCTGCTCGCCCGATTCTATCGCTACCTACAGCCACCCTTCACCTGCCGCGAGCGCGCAGCATCCGACCTGAAGATACCAGACAACCATGCAAGACAGTCATCGAGCGGTCGGGTTAAATGACTTGTTAGCTGATGCGTAACAAGCCCCTGCGTCCATCCAAATTATTTCTGATTCGGTGAAACATTGGCAGATTGAAGATGGTTTTGGCAACCGTTTTTATGATTAGTTAATCAAGCAAATAATATAGCGGCGTAAAACCGAGCGGGAGATTTTTCACTTGGACTTCTCCAATTCCAGCGCCTGTTTGACGAGCGCGAATTCTGCTTCGAGATGTTCGACAAAAGCGCTTGCTCCTGCCAGTGAATTCGCCAGTCCTTTTTCTTCGAGGATTTCGCACAAGCCGCTCATTCGCCTGGCACCAAGATTTGCGCAACTGCCTTTCAGCGCATGCGCCACTTGCCGCAAAGCTGTCGCGTCATTCCTGGTTATTGCTTCGCGCAGCGCTTCGATGCGCGGTTGCGCGTCAGTGATAAAAAGATCAATCAAATTGCTTATGAAATCTTTATTCTTGCCGCTTAAAGCCTTGCGCAATTTCGCCAGCACATTCACATCTAAAATGACCGACAAATGATTTGCTTCAGCCGTATCAGCAGTGAATGGTTTTTGTGAAGAGGTTTGGTTATTCGTCCATTTTTCAAGAATCGCTTCAAGCGCTTCGGGTTTGATCGGCTTGCTCAAATAATCGTCCATTCCCGCGTCCAGACATTTTTCCTGATCGCCCTGCAAGGCATTTGCGGTTAGCGCAATGATCGGCGTGTGCTTCTTTCTCCCTTCGCGCCGGCGCACTTCGGCGGTCGCTTCGTAGCCATCCATTTCGGGCATCTGACAATCCATCAACACCGCGTCGTAGTCGGTTGCAGATAAAATCTCAAGCGCTTGAAGGCCATTGGTCACCGTGTCAACCGTGTAGCCTAAACTTTGCAGTTGCAACCTTGCCACTTCGCGATTCACAGGATTGTCTTCCGCAACCAGTATGCGCGCCTGCTTTTGCGCTTTGCTGTTCAATAAACCAGTTGCCGCGCTTTTCGTCGTCGAAGATTTTTTTATCGCGTCTTTCCTGAGCTGCCCTGTATTGCTTGGCTTGCCGCTTGCAACCGCCGCAAGGCAATCGAAAAGTTCTGACTCTTTGATGGGCTTATTGATGAAAGCTTCTATTCCGGCTTTCTTTCTCGTAAAATCGTCTTCTTGTCTTCCCAGAGAAGCCATAAGAATTAAGCGCGTTGAAGAAGTGAGCGCGTCCGTTTTAATTTTTTGCGCCAACATCAAGCCATCCATTTCAGGCATCTGCATATCCACAACCGCAAGGTCGTATGGGTCTACGGATTCGGCAGCCTCGCGCAACATCATGAAAGCCTGATCGCCGTTTTCTGCGCCGCTTGTACGCACTCCCCAAGAGGCTATGTAATGAGCGAGAATTGTTCGATTGGTGGCGTTGTCATCAACAATTAATAAGCGGGAAAATTCGACAGAAGCTTTTGCCGGCAAAGGTTTTTCAGTTCCTGCAATCTGAGCCTCAAACGGCACCTTGAAGGAGAAAGACGAGCCTTTGCCTTCCACGCTTTCAACACTGATTTCGCCGCCCATCAATTCAACCAGTTGTCTGGAAATTGCCAAGCCTAACCCTGTGCCGCCGTACCTTCGCGTCGTTGATGTGTCGGCTTGCGAGAAAGCTCGAAAGAGATTGCCTTGCGTCTCTTTTGCAATGCCTATGCCGGTGTCTGTGACGGCAAAGCGCAGGTTGAGGAGATGGCTGGCAGAGTTGTCTTTCGTCACGCTGACGATGACTTCGCCAACTTCCGTAAACTTAATCGCATTGCCAATAAGATTGGTTAAGATTTGCCTGAGGCGCGTCGGGTCGCCGCGCAATTTTTCTGGCGCGTCCTGGTGAATGAAAGAAGCAAGTTCAATCTGTTTTTTCTGCGCTTCTTCGGCGAGTAATTCAAGAACGCTTTCAACGACTGGGCGGAGGTCAAAATCTATAGTTTCTAAAATGAGTTTGCCCGATTCGATTTTTGAAAAATCAAGAATGTCGTTAATGAGGGTGAGAAGGACGTTGGCGCTCGCTTCAACGGTCTCTGCCATTTTGCGCTGTTCGGCATTGATGTCTGTTTTCAGCAACAAGCCTGCCATGCCCATGATGCCGTTCATGGGCGTACGAATTTCGTGGCTCATATTCGCAAGGAACGCGGATTTCGCCTGGCTTGCACTGATTGCAGCTTCTCGCGCGGTGATCAAATCGCGCTCCAATTGTTTGTATTCGGTGACGTCTTGCGCGTGACTGAGAACATAACGCGTTACGCCTTCATCTTGCCTAAAGTTGTGATATTGCCAGATGCGTTCCTGCCCATCGCGCCTGACCAAAACAATCAAGCCGCTGGTTACCTGTTTATTTTTGATTTCTTCAAGGTAGTTGTTGAAATATTTTTTTACGGATGGAGCGATGAAGTCGCGTAAATTTTTGCCGACAATTCCATCTCTTTGATAGCCTAAGGAACGTGCTACAGCCGGATTGACCATCAGCAAACGCCCGTTGAGATCATGCGTACAGATGAGCCCCAAACTGTTTTCAACAAGGTCTCTATAACGCTTTTCGCTTTCGCGCAGCGCCTGCTCGGCTTGCACGAGGCGTTCATAAGCGAGGCTCTGGTCTTTGGCGGTTTGCGAAAGCGACCGAATCTCTTCATAACTCAAGCGCAGTGGTTCAATGAGGAGAATTTTTTTGTCGCCCAGGCAGATCGCAGAGGCTTCCAGATGACAGTCATTGCCCGCCGAATCTGCTTCAACCCAGGCACCTGATTTCAGACGACCCGAGTCGCCATTTTGCCAAAAAATTTCGGCATCGTACAAAAAATGTTTGATGAAGTTGAATTGTTCGCCGACCTGCAAACCTTCGCGTTGTTCAATCACCATCGGATAGAGCGATACGAACCAAAAAGGAAGCGCGCCAAAGAGTTTGAATACACCTTCCCCCTGACGCTCGAAAGCAACGATGTCTAAAGCTGCGAGAATATCTGTTTTGAACGATTCTTGCATCATCTGATTTTTCTGAGGCGAAAGAGAATCCAATGTAGACTTCCGCAAGAGATGTACAGGTAACTGCCCTGTCTGCTGCGGCAGTGGTTTACAAGTCATTTGGAGACATTCAAAAACTGCATTGAACAAATCAACCGCAGGTTGGACAACCTACGGTACATTGCCTGCGTAAGTCTTATCAAATTTTACCCAACAAGCTTTTTCGCTAAAGCCAGGAAAGCTTGTTCAACGCCTTGCCCGGTTTTGGCGCTGGTTTCGATAACTTGCCAACCGCCTTGTGCCAATTTTTCAATCTCGCTTTGGTCTATTTTTATTTCGTCCACAAGGTCTGATTTATTGAAGACCAAAATGAAAGGAATTTCGCCAAGTTCGCTTTCGATTCGTGCTTTCAACTTGAAAGCCGTTTCCAGCGTATTCGGGCGCGTTCGATCGGCGACCAGAAGATAGCCCGATGCGCCGCGCAAATAGGATGTTTTTACTTGCGAGAATTCATCTTCGCCAGCCAGGTCCCAGAGCATAAGCATCACCTCTTGCTCTGCGACTTCGACGATTTTCTTGTCTATTTTCACGCCGATCGTGGTGAGGTATTTTTCGTTGAAGATGCTTTTGACGAAGCGCGCAAGCAGGCTGGTCTTTCCTACCGCAGACGCGCCAACCGTGCAGATCTTTTTTTGCATCACGGCAGAATTACCTTTCTATCGCTTCGCCTCAACCGCGTCTGTCAGAAACGCTTTGAAAGTTACTTTGCGATGATATTCCAGAGAAGTTTTGTTCTGTAACTTCGCTTCACGCGCTGTGATCGGAGAAAGAATATTGGCGTGAATTCCTCTCGCGGTCAATCGAGCGATGACGTTGGTAGCGCGGTCTTTTTCGAGCCGCTGATTCAATTGTTCAGAGCCGGACTGGTCTGTGTATCCGCAAACTTCAAGGCGAGATTCTTTACTCAAAAAATGCGCCAGGTCTTGCAGCGTTTTCAGCTCCATCGCCAGAGTATCAAGGGCTTCGTTCTGGTCATTGGTGATTTCGGCTGAGCCGAGTTCAAAATGTATCGTCTGTTTTTCAATCTTCTCTTTTATTGCATCAAGCTCTTTGCCAGCGTCAATGATGCCATCCTCTTGAAAGCTGGTAACAGCGGGAATCATCTTCGCCAATTTGCGCGCTTCATTGAGCCAATTTTGCGAAGCGAATCCGCTTGCAGAAAGAACGCCGTTGTCGAATTTCAAAGAGATAGTTTTCGGCGGTTGCAGAAGATTGGCAGCCCTCGTGATGACAAATTCAGGGTGCGCGGCTTGATAATTTTCCCAACGCCCTACGACATCCTGCGCCTCAACTTTCGTGGTCTTCAAAATCTGGGAAGGGTCTGCCGCAAGCGGATCGCGCAAGCCTGTGATGAAATATTTGCCGCCGCGCTTTTCCTGGGAAACGACAACAATCCCTGGCTCCGCATTGAGCTTTGTCAAATACTCATTCCAACGCGAACTGCTTTGCCAGGAAAAAAACAGCCAGAGCAGCAGAGCGAAAACGAGTATGCCGACGGCAGCCATTAAAAGCGGAGAAGTTTTTTTTTCTTTCTCCTCGGCTTGCGATTGCAGGCAGTTTTCAAGCGTCGCGTGACTCGCTTCAAAAGGCGCGGCATCACCTTGAAATTCTTCGAGGTCTTCCCCTTGCTCCAGATGAATCGTTTCAATCGCCTCTTGCAACACGGCGCGAAATTCTTGTGGCGCAGTGCCGCGAATCACTGCTGCAAGGTAAGCTTGCGGTCCCTGTTCAATCCACACGGTAAGCTCGCCGACTTCCATAGCGCCAAGCCCTTCGCCGCCTTGGACGCCGAAAGAATCGCGTACGAAATCTTGAATCGCTGTCAACATGCCCGAAACCATATCCGCATCTTGACGGACAACTGCCGTCGCCGCTACATGATGCAGCAACAAGCCCGTCTCTTTGTGAATCAAGAAGACCTGTTCGACGCGATAGAGCAAGGTGTTGCTCAAGATGACTTCGGCAAACGATTTGCCTGTGCGGAAAGCTTCCAGTCGCCACTTCAACCCTCTGACGGACAAGCTGTATTCAAGCGCTTGATTGAGCGATTGAACCATCTCGCGCAGAGCGCTGGCGATTGATCTTCTGATGGCGGGACCGATGACCGGAAAGATTGCGTCCACAATCGTTCGCGGATTTTTCTTCACAGAGATATTGATGGCTTCCTGGACGGTTGGGGTCAGCGCTTTGGTGAGCGATCTATCTTTCGCGGCTCTTAGCGTGATGCTTTCGGTGAGAACTTGACTTAAATCCCTGGCTCGGCGTTTCCGATTATCGAGTCGGTCTTGCAACTCTGCAAGCTGCGTTTGCTCTTCGGCTAAGAGCAAACGACGCAGCGCAGACAATTCATCTTCTTGAGGCGAATTGTCTGGCGCGACTGTCTCTTCAGGTTTTTCCTGAGGAGAGAGTTCAAGCATTCTCTAAGTCCTCCGAACCAGGTATGTGAAATTCGTTATTCAAACGCATTGCCAGTTCCGTAAACATTGCGGCGAGCGCTTGGCGGTCTGTCTTTTCAAAACGCAACTCTGAAGACTCGCGCTCGAGCGCGCCCAGCAGATCTTCATGTTTGTGGCGAATTTCATCCGCTAATTTCTTTGACTGTTCCAGAATCTGTTCGCGGAGTTCGCGTTGATTTTTGGTCATCAGGTCATCCATTTGACCAGTCTTTTTGTCGAACGTTTTGGTCAACTCTTTCACTTCGCGGGCAAATTCGCTGCTGGCTTCTTTCCTGTCATTATGTTCCGATTTGAGTTGATCGCTTACTGCTTCAATCTCTTTTTTAATATAGGTTTCAAGCGAGTCCATGCGACTTCGCAATTCGTCTTTCAAATCGGCAGATTCTTTGATGAGGCGTTCTTCCAGCCTGGTGAAGCGCTTTTCGTAATCTCGCGCCTGCGAGCCAAAAAGAATTTCCCGCACTTTATCTAAACTTCCGGCTCCGCCTTCCGGGCTTGCTGCTTGAGCCGCAGGTGGCGCTGATACACGATCATTTCTTTCATCAGCCATACTTTTGAGTTTACTCCTTGATTTTGGTGTAGAGAGTTTTTTGGTTGCCTTCGGTTTTCCAACAGGTTTCGCTTTCGCAACAGAGCGTTTACTTTTTCGTGGAGTCACTTCGTCGCTCCTTTGTTCCATCAAGCATTCTGCTTTTTCTTAAGGGAAACCTGACCCGTAGAAATGCAGGCAAGTAACTCAGTGAAGCTACAATATATCATAGGAGCTTACAAGCAATATAAGACAATATTGGCTGGAAAAATCGGCGAGTGAAATTCTGCGAAGAATCTGCAAGGCGGACTCAGAAGCGGACTAAAGAAATAGAAGCTTTGACTTTTTCTCAAATTATTATTCTATGAGGAACAGGATTTTATCAAAGACTCAATTGGGCAAAAGTCGAAGTGATTCCTGTTCCTCGGCGCACGCAGGGCAATTCGATACGGCATTTTGTAAGGCTTGAACGTTGGCTTGCAAAGCCAAAACACGGTTGGCAATCTTCAGGCGGATTTTCAGATCGTTGCTGTCGAAAGGCTTGAGTAAATAATTGTCCACGCCACGCTCAATCCCTTCGAGCAAATCTTCTTTTTCATTGCGCGAAGTTTGCAAAATGAAGTAGGAAGAAGCCGTGCGATTCGATTCTCTAATTTTGCGACACAACTCCAGACCATCTACTTTGGGCATCATCCAATCGGAAATCACCAGACGGAAATTTCCTTCGAGATATTTTTCCCAGGCTTGGCTGCCATCTTCGCAAGCGGTGACTTCATAACCTAAGGTCTGTAAAATCTCTTGCAAGATATAACGCGATACCGCATCGTCATCGGCAATTAATACTTTCATAACTACTTCCACTTCATTTTTTGTTGACTCGTCATCAAGTCAAGATCAATTCCAGACAGACTCTTTTGTGAACACTTAGCAGATATATTTTGGTTCTTCATTTTTTATGTGCACAAGATTCGTGATGACGGAAGTAATCAAGTGCTTCATGCCTTTTTCGGTCTGAATAAAAAAGAAGGCGCGGGCTTGTGTTTTCAATCCACAAGGGTCGTTGACATAACCGTCGCCTTCATTAGAAATCGTTCCCATCAAGATGGCTACGGTTGAAGATTCGCCCAGCGTGCCGCCCGAAAGAAAACCCTGTCTGGTGGCAGCATTTCCTATCGAAAATTTGTAGGCGCTGTTCTGGGTTTCAATGACAATCTCTTCATCTGCTTGCATGGAATCAAATTCTATATTCTCTTTTGCTTTGGCAATATTGGTTTCGCTAATCATATTCATTTCAATACCTCTTTCCATTCATTTTGAAACACTATTAAAAAAGACACACTTTTATAAAATTCTACATAAACAGTTGCTACTTTATATTTTCAAATCAATGCTTCTCATAAAAACCTGATGAGGGCGCGTTTATCCCCCAGTGACGCAATAGAGCTAAATTCTGATGCCCTTAATAGACGCTTCTACAAATCACTACCGTCACTGCTTACGCGCCCTCATTACAGGGATAATTAAACCATTTCCCACCTACAGGCGCATCGCCCTGCACTCCCATTTTTCATAGCTGAATAAGCCCAAATTTTAACGAGGAAGGCGGCAATATCTGGTAGCCGCTATAGCACTCAAGTGCTACCTGGAGGGCAGGAGAGAAGTTCCAAGGAGGCGTTGAGAGGAAAGCAGTAGGCAAGACAAGGCAAAAGCGTAGGCGCTTCGCGTAAAAAGGCAAAAGGCAAAAGTGAAGAACAGCGCGTAGAGAAGCCTATCCGCTTACCGCCACTTCCCCACGATTCACTATATTGATCTACCCAAAATCATTTGCTTAGGTGTTTATCGAAATAAATAAGAGGCGGACCAAACGCCCGCCTCTTATCCAATATGGAAAGGGAGAAGGTCTTCACCTGCCGCCGGAAGGTTTGCTTTGTATCTTCCGCCATAGCCAAAGCACCAAAACAGCGCCGATCACTGACATGAGGAAACTGGGGCGCAACATACCTGTTCCATCGCGCTGTCCCAACAATAAACGCCCGATAAAACCACCTACGATTGATCCGATGATGCCGAGAACGGCTGTCGCAAGGCATCCCATAGGGTCACGACCGGGCAGCAGGAATCTTGCGATTGCGCCAACGATCACCCCGATGATAAGGTGCCCGATTAAATTGAAAAGCCAACCAACAAGCAGACCGACTACAACCATAGAAAGTAAATGCAACATTGTCTAAACCTCCTTCTGCTCAAAATGATTTTTGCAACCGATAACCAGATAATCTTCACATTCTTCATTTATTAGCGCTGCGCTTTGAGGAGGTCGCGAATTTCCGCAAGCAAGATTTCTTCATTTGAAGGTGCAGGCTCGGCGGCAGTGACTTCTGCTTCCTTTCTCCTCAGCTTATTGATCGAGCGAACAAGCAGAAAGATTACCAACGCCACCATGAAAAACTGTATCACGGTGTTCAGAAAAACGCCGTAGTTGATGGTTGCTGCGCCTGCGGCTTTTGCCTCAGCCAGTGTTTTGTAGCCTCCTCCTGAAAGGCTTATGTAGAGGTTGGTGAAATCCACGCCACCTAAAAGCTTGCCTATGGGGGGCATCACGACATCGTCAACCAGCGAGGTAACAATCTTGGAGAAAGCCGCGCCGATAATTACCCCTACGGCTAAATCAACCACATTACCTTTTGCAATGAACTCTCTGAATTCTTTAAACATCCTTCTTCTCCATATCTTTCTTTGTTTAACTGAAATCAAACAGGGCAGAGACCTATCGTTCATTTTAGAAACTTTTGCGATCATCAAGCAGGAATGAGCGCTGCGTCGCGTATTGTAACCTAAATCGGTAGTTCCCCAAAACTGGTAATTCGCCGTAGCAAAATCTTTTTTTCAAGAGGCTGCGCTACATAAGTGCTTGAAAATATAAGCGAAAATAGTCTTGCCCTTTGAAAAAGCTTGGCTTATCTTGGGACTGTTCACAATACAGGCGATTACATAGCCTTGCTTGCCCCTACGGACAAAAAACCTTGTAAATCGCGCCTTTACATAAAATCAGCTCGGTCGTATCAGGAGACAAGGATGAGTTATCTCGATCTTCCGCCCATTCTCGAAAAGATGCTTGCAGTGGCGGATAACATTTCGGACTTAAATTTTTCAGTGGGTCGTCCACCGCAAGTCGAAATCAACGGCAAGCTTTCGCCCGTTGAAATAAAAGGCTTGCGCTCGCTCACACCTTACCAGACAGAGATAATTGCCATGTCGCTGATGGAAGGCAATGTCGAATCTGCGCGTCGCCTTGTACAGACAGGCGCGGCGGATTTAAGCTATGCGATCCCAAGCAAGGTGCGTTTTCGCGTCAACATATTCAAGCAGCGCGGCACGCTTTCCATCGTGATGCGCGTCATACCGACCTTTGTGCCGACCATTGACAGCCTCAGTTTGCCGACTCAACTGGGCGACATCTCGCATCTCAAAAACGGTATTGTACTTCTGACGGGACCGACCGGCTCCGGAAAATCTTCGACGCTTGCGGCAATCATTGACAAGATCAATACCGAATACAGCTATCATATCGTCACCATTGAAGACCCTATAGAGTTTTTGCATTCGCATAAAAAATCCACTATCAATCAACGCGAGCTTGGCACAGACACTCCAGCCTTTGCCCTGGGACTGCGCTCTGCACTGCGTCAGGCGCCAAAGGTCATTTTGGTAGGCGAGATGCGCGATATGGAGACCACGGAAATCGCTCTCGAAGCGTCCGAGACAGGGCATCTGGTGCTTTCGACCTTGCATACGACTGATGCTTCAAAAACCGTAAACCGCATCATAGGCATTTATCCCAAGTCCGAAGAACATGTGATTCGCACGCGACTCGCTCAGGCGTTCCGCTTCATTATTTCGCAGCGCCTGATTCCCAAAGCCGATGGCACAGGGCGAATCGCAGCGGTTGAAATTTTAAAAGCCACGCCGCGCACACGCGAGTACATTGAACAAGGTGAATCCGAAGGCAAGACCCTGGTTGAAGCGATGAACGACAGCGAGCTGGAAGGAATGCAGCAATTCGATCAAGTCATCGAACGAATGATTCGTAGCGGCGTTGTCAAGCAGGAAGACGGCTTGGCGTTTGCTACCAATCCCTCGAATCTGTTATTGCGTTTGTCAGGGCTTGGCACTTCCGACGATATGTTGAGCCATCGTGATGATACCGCTTATAAACCTACACGTGATATTGATTCGCTGATTCGCTCACGGATGGCAAATGTGCTCGATAGATAAATATTTAGTCCCTGGTGATACCATCTGGAAGCCAGGGACTATGGACTAGGGAGTAGAGAGATGATAGCTAATTGTCCAAGTTGCGCGATGAGTTTGAGTTTTGACGATGACAGGCTGCCGACAGAGCCTTTCAATGTTTTGTGTCCACGATGTCGTCAATCCGTGACCATTATGCCGCCGCCGAAAGAGGAGCCGAAACTGCCCGGACTTTCTGCAAAGATGGACGCAAAGGTCAGCGGAACACCGCCTGCAAACGATCCGCTTCGCGCGCTTGTCGAAATGTTAGTCGCGGGACTCAATAAACAACAACCCGGTGCAGAGATTTCTACCTGGGAGCGTCGTCACGTCTTGTTTTGCGTTGATGAAGCGCCAATAAGAGAACGTCTGCGCGCCGCGCTCGACCCCAAATATTACGAAGTTTTTTCATCGAACACGGCGCCAGAAGCGATCGAAACGCTGCACGAATCAAAGACCGAAGTCATCGTTCTGACCACAAACTTTGAAGCGCATAATCAAGGCTGTGGAGCCATTATGCAATACATGAACGGCTTGACTCTACAAGCTCGCCGCCGCATGTATGTCATACTTGTCTCGTCGCAGGTTCGCACATTTGATACCTACCTGGCATTTGCAAACGGCGTAAATCTGACCGTACATCCCGATGATGTTGATTCAATTCAATTACTCTTTGAACGTAGCGTGCGCGATTTCAATGAACTCTACCGTCCACTCAATCAAGTCACCTCAACAGCGCCCTTTTAGAAGGCAAAAACAGATGTCAGATACCAGATGCCAGAGAAACGATTTCCGCTCAATCAATAATGGCTCAAGAGATTTTACGCTGTGTCAGCTAACATCTGACATCCAATATCTGACATCTGTTTTTGCTTTGCCTGATTTGACACTAATGCGATTCTCGCTATAAGCTAATGACAAATTTAATGTGCACCCGTAGCTCAGCTGGATAGAGCATCAGACTTCGAATCTGAGGGTCGCAAGTTCGAATCTTGCCGGGTGCACTCTTCATTTTTATCTGTTTTCTTATTTCAGAATTCCAATCACTCAATCAAATAGAGACCTACCTGTACAATAATATCTTCGCCAACCGTTTTTATCGGAGCCGAGTTTTATCATAAAACCGCAACATTAAATTTGTGTTTTTGCCTTTATTTTCAACTCAATTATAGCCAGCTTCCCGTGCGTGCAGGGAATCAAACCATTGGCTAAAGCCAGACTTATCCTCACCTCCTTGTTGTTAGAATGCAGACAACCCTTGTACTATATTTTCAGGAGATTACATATGTGGCAGCAAAGTAGAGAAGATGTGGAAAACAAAATGCGCGAGCTTTTGAAAAATGAGCCGAAAGAAACAGAAATTCAAATTGAGAGTCAGGAGATCTACGATTGGCTTGTTGGGGAAGGAATCACTCCAGGAGAAGGAATTATGGAGTCTATATTTAACAGTTTTAAGCGAGAAGGGCATATTAAGGGAGTCGGTTTCGCTGCCAACGGTGACGAACGAAGAAAACACGGAAATTTCAGGATCACCTGGGTTAGTAAATGGCTGTAAGCTTTTCGATAAGCAAGGAGAATGATAAAACCCTTGGCGCGCTTATTTGAACACACTAATTTTAAGTCATTTTCAAAGTCTACGATCCAGAATGAATCTCTTTACTATTTGTGGTAATAAAATGCTCTTATCTGTACTCATAAGAATACAATCACCTTCAGAATAGGCATTACTTTGTAAGGGCTTTTCGGCATCTCGTCCTTCGTCATAAGCGATTCACTCATCATTGCCTAGTTTATCCAGGCTCATTTTCCTTTGCGATAGCACCCATCGCGGGGCGTTCAGGGCTTCTTCTCAACCCGCAAAAAACGAGCCAATCTCCCTCAGAAGCAGGGTAGGCGTCAACGCGCTAACGCTCAACGCCTCAAACTGACTTACTACAAAAAACTTCAGAGGTTTGCTTTATCGTCAGATTGGTCTGTGTGGCGATGACGATGACGCTATCCCCGAGCGGATTCCTCATCTCATTTCAAATCCAGGTGCAGAAAAATCACTTTTAAAAGGCTATGCGTGTCCACATGGTTGATGGAGTAGCTGCGTGCCTCCTCTTCGATACCCTTCTTTAGTTCTTCCTTCAGAGCCGAGTCCGTGTAATAGAATAAGGTCATTCCTGTATCCGTTGTCCGGATCGTCTTGCATAGATTAATCAAGGGTTCCCCTTCTGAAGACCAGCGAAAAAGGACGAAATCGAAACGATTGTATGTAAGCAGGGGGTAAGCCTTCTCTAAATCTGTTGCGGCAGTTACTTCAATCCCCTGACTTTCTAATAACGAGGTAATCCTGCGGCTGGCCTCAAGATCGAAATCTAAAAGCAAGATTTCTGTTAGCTTATCTCTCCTGATTAGCGGGAGACTTTTGCCTTGCAGACGATCAGAATTAAAGGAAGACGGCATTCCTGCACCTCAACAATGATATAAAATTGGGAATTTCTGAAATGGTGGGATAAGCGATTTCAGTGGATCTGCTTAGCGACATTATCATAAGAGAGACTCTCCCCTTATGCATGTCGCTGGTATCATAGGAAACCTATTCCCCAGGTCCTATTTTCCATAATCACATTATAAAAATAATGAAGATGTTGGAATACAATTTGCGGTTAGTAGTTGCCTACTTTTGTATTGCGATCGCTTTTAAGAAAATGTTTTTGGCGAAAAGTTTCGTCGTCCCGCGCAACCGGGCGGAATCTGTCTTAGGCTTTGTCTTCCTCCTGAAGGCGAGACTACGAAACCTATTTCTTAGCCTCTATAGCTTGATAAGCAGAAATTGTTTTGCTATTGTTCGCGCCGTCTTATTTTTCTAGCCAATCAGCAAATATTTATTTTCACAAACGCAGGAATCAACAGATATAGGTAGAGTCACTTATGAACAGACGAAAATTTCTGACCTCCTCACTGGCGGTTTCAAGCCTGATCAACTCAAACCCGTGTGAAAGTTTGGCAGGTCCTTTTTTAAGCAGCGGAACGGTTTCACCTGATACACCGAAGCCGGAGTACTATGAGTTAAGACTTTACCATTTGCGGCGCGGAGCCAAGCCAAAGCTTGTCAACGACTTCTTTCGCGAAGTTGCTTTGCCGGCAATGAATCGAAACGCTCTTGGTCCAATCGGTTTCTTCGATGTGATGATCGGACCGGATAACCCCACGCTATATGTGCTAATTCCTCATAAATCGCTGGACTCGTTCGCCACAGCCAGCGCCCGCCTTTCGATGGATGCAGAGTATCAGAAGGCTGGCGCAAGCTTTCTTAACTTGCCTGCTACTGATCCCGCCTATGTTCGAGTCGAGAGCTCTTTACTGGTCGCGTTTGACTCGATACCTAAGCTGGAGGCACCGCAAAATAAGCCACGCATTTTTGAACTCCGCACCTATGAAAGCCACAACAAGAAAGCCAACAAGAAAAAGATAGAAATGTTCAACCTTGGCGAAATTGCCATTTTTCGTCGTGCCGGTTTACAGCCTGTCTTTTTCGGGGAGACTCTGATCGGGACCAGATTGCCGAACCTTACCTATATGCTCACCTACCCCGATATGGTAACGCGCGATAAGAACTGGGCAGTGTTTGGGGCGGACCCGGAATGGAAAAAGCTCAGCACAACTCCCGGCTATACCGATGCGGAGATTGTTACCAACATCAACAGCGTCATTTTGCGTCCCACTGCGTATTCACAGATATGAAATGAAAGGAAGTTAGAGGCTGTTTAAAAAGAAGAAACGAGTAGAGTTAGGAGTACGAAGAGTGGTATTTTGGTACTCTTTAGCCAAGGAGGACTGGCAATGCATTCAAGTCGAAGTAAATACTCGACCGATCTTTCCGATGCGGAGTGGCAGATTCCTGAGCCACTCCTTCCGTCTGAGAAGCCTGGTGGAAGACATCGCAAATATCCTATGCGAGAGATTATTGATGCCCTTCAATATGTCTTGCGGGCAGGCGGTGCCTGGCGCTTGGTACCCCATGATCTACCGCATTGGCGATCTGTCTATGAGTATTTTCGGCAATGGAAAAAGGATGGCACCTGAGTACGAATCCATGATTATCTTCACGAAGAAGTGCGCCAACAAATGCAACGCAATGTGAAGCCGTCAGCCGCCATCATTGATTCGCAATCGGTGAAGACGACGGAAAAAGGGGGCTTCACGGTTATGATGGAGCGAAGAAAATAAACGGCCGCAAGCGTCACATTGTTGTTGACATAACAGGACTTGTAATCCGAGCCGTGGTTCATTCAGCCGAGGTGACGGATCGTGATGGGGCTCAACTGGTCTTGGCGGCTGCCAAAGTTGTCGGTGATCGCTTAGAGTTAATTTGGGCAGATATGGGGTATCGGGTTCAAGAGCTTAAGGAGTGGATCGAAGAGGAATGTAAGTGGCAATTGGAGATCGTCAAGCGACCGTCAAGGCGGGGCTGGTACCCAATAGATGTGGAGCCGCCAGCCATGCCAGCCTTCACGGTATTGCGTCGTCGTTGGGTGGTGGAAAGAACCTTTGGATGGATCGGTCGCTATCGTCGGATGAGGAAAGATTATGAGTAGCTGATTGAGAGTAGCGAAGCGATGATTTATCTGGCGATGAGCCGCTTGATGCTCAAGCGCTTGGCTCGTCAGGCACCAAACGGCATTCCAAGTCCACAAAGATTGGGTTTAACTGGTTCTGCAAGAGCTGTTTAAACAGCCTCTAAAAGGCGATGTGCATGGCGGCAAATCGAAAATGAGTGAAATGGGAATTAGAAGAATCGCAGGTGAAATTTCACGACTTCGTAGAGGGTCTTAATGAATTAAAATCACTACTTGACATTCTAAAGTGCTGTCTTGTACCTTCAATAGTCTTCTTTCCCGCAGGGAAAGCCAGCGTAGCTCAGTTGGTAGAGCATCGGTTTCGTAAACCGGAGGTCAGGGGTTCGAGTCCCCTCGCTGGCTCTATTAAATTCAATAAGTTAGGGCGGCTCAAAAGGCCGCTTTTACTTTTTGGATATACAAACGGTTATACATTCAAACCATTCTCCAATATTTTTTATAAGAGCAACAATTTAGAGCCGCCAAATCGGCGACGCTTTGATTTGGTCTAACATTCGGTCTTTTCTTCCCAATCCAACCTTCCTTTGACAATAGCAAACATCGGTGAACAAGAAGCTGAAAAAATTTAATGAGCGAATGAAAAATTTGTGTTGTAACTCTTTAGAAATGTCCCCTAACTCATTAGAAATGTCCTCTGTAGAGCAAAGCTAGGGTTGACGAGCTTGTCTTGCTCTACAGAGAGTCTTTTCAAAGCCTCCTCATTTCTTC
>JANMSG010000216.1:0-2588 GCA_031389065.1 Acidobacteriota bacterium
ACAGGATTTTCCCGGAGTAAATTATGGAACGAGACCAAGCAACAAAATTCGTATTTGATTTGTTACGTTTGATGCTCAGCAAAAGAGCCTCAGATATGTTCATCACCGCCGGATTCCCACCTGCTTTCAAGGTGGACGGGAAAATGACCCCGGTGTCCAATCAACCATTGACGCCGCAGCATACTTCCGAACTGGCGCGCGCCATCATGAACGACAAACAAGCGGCGGAGTTCGAGGCCACCAAGGAATGCAATTTCGCCATCAACCCGCCTGGCATCGGGCGTTTCCGCGTCAACGCTTTCGTGCAGCAACAGCGGGTGGGCATCGTGTTGCGTACCATTACCACTACGATTCCGAAACTTGATGACCTGGGGCTACCGGCGACATTGAAAGACGTGGTGATGAGCAAGCGCGGTCTGGTGATTTTTGTCGGTGGTACCGGTTCCGGCAAATCTACCTCACTGGCGGCGATGATCGGTCATCGCAATGAACACAGTCATGGTCATATTATTACCATTGAAGATCCGGTCGAATATGTGCATGAGCATATTAATTGCGTGATTACCCAGCGCGAAGTTGGAGTAGATACGGATTCGTGGGAAGCCGCGCTGAAAAACACCCTGCGCCAGGCGCCGGACGTGATTCTGATCGGCGAGATCCGCGAGCGCGAGACTATGGAACATGCGATTGCTTTCGCCGAGACCGGCCACTTGTGCATGGGCACACTGCATGCCAACAGCGCCAACCAGGCGCTTGATCGCGTTATCAACTTCTTCCCGGAAGAACGCCGGGCGCAGCTGCTGATGGACTTGTCGCTGAATCTGAGAGCGATCGTTGCGCAGCGTCTGATCCCGTTAAAAGAAGGCAAGGGACGGGCGGCGGCGATTGAAATCATGCTCAATTCCCCGTTGATCTCCGACCTGATATTCAAGGGCGAAGTCCACGAGATCAAGGAGATCATGAAAAAATCGCGCGAGTTGGGCATGCAGACCTTTGATATGGCGCTGTTCGAGCTGTACGAAGCCGGGAAAATCGGTTACGAGGATGCGATGCGAAACGCCGACTCCATGAACGAGCTGCGTCTGCAAATCAAGCTCAAGGGTGGGGAAGCGAAGGGCAAGGACATGACTTCGGGGATAGATCATTTGAAGCTTACCTGAGATGCGTATTCATAATTCGTTATATATCCTGGTCACTTGCATCGGAATCTCCGCAGCCCATGCTGCGCCGGATGGCACCAGACTCTACGCCAGGAATTGCGCCGCATGCCACGGTGAAGGCGGTCGTGGCGGAATCGGTGTGCCGCTGGCGCTGCCATCATTCCAGGCGACGGTTAGCGATAATTATTTACGCAAAACCATCCGTATGGGCCGCCCTGGCAGGGTCATGCCAGCGTTCTCAGCCCTTAAGAACGATGAAGTCGACGCTTTGGTAAAATATCTGCGTTCAAACTACAAAGGGAAAATCGCCACTTTTGACAGCAAGCCAATTAAAGGTGATCTGGTTCGCGGCAAACAGCTTTTCGCCAGATACTGCGCCAGCTGTCACGGCACCAATGGCGAAGGTGGCAAAGGCACCGGCGTTACTTTTTCGCGTCCGCGAGAACTGCCAATTATGGCACCTGCGCTGCATAACCCGGGCTATCTTGCGTCCACTACCGACGCGATGATCAAAACCACGCTTATCCAGGGACGCGAAGGTACACCTATGGTGTCGTTTCGCAAGCAGGGGTTGAGCGAAAAAGATATTAATGACATTGTCAGCTTTGTGCGCAGTTTTGAAAAACAACCCCTGTCAGAAAGCGCAGAAGTGCTGGATGCCGGTGCGGCAACGCTGGTTGTAGACTCGCCTTATGATATGCAAACTACTATTGAAAACGTGAAGAGGGCCGCAACCTCCAGCAACTTTACGTTTATCCGCGAGCAGCCGTTAAGCTTTGGGTTGGAGCCGGAAGGAAAAGAAGACAAGCGCCAACATATCGTCTATTTCTGTAATTTCAATCTGCTCAATCAGGCACTGGCAACAGATCCCCGTGTCGGGTTGTTTTTACCTTGCCGCATTACCGTGGTTGAACACAACGGTAAAGTTCAGTTGATGACGATTAATCCCAAGCGCCTGAGCAAAATTTTCAACAACTCCGAGCTGAATGAGATGTGCGAGCAAATGACCAAGCAATACCAGGCAATCATGGAGGAAGCCACGCTATGAACGCACTCGGTTTGAATGTGTTTAGCCGCCCAGGATTGTCGGTTTTTCTCTTTCTGATATTCATGGTTGCAGTCCCAGCCACAGCCTTGGCCGGGACCGATCAGTTGCTGATTGTGCGTTCCCAACAGGCATTCGAAGAGGCCATGTCGACACTACAAAGTGCCATCAGCGGCGCCGGCTATAAAGTGGCGCGTGTGCAGCGTGTTGATATTGGTCTGGAAAGCCGTGGCTTTCATTCCGACAAGTACCGCGTTGTGTTCTATGGTAAAGCTGATGAAATTGCGCAGTTGAGCGAAAAATATCCAGAGCTAATTCCTTATCTGCCGCTCAATGTGGCGATTTTCGCTGAGGTCGACAATGCCATCCTGACCACCAACCGT
>JANMSG010000227.1:0-4227 GCA_031389065.1 Acidobacteriota bacterium
TACGTCATGCTGGCAGTCAGCGATAGCGGATGTGGGATGACGTACCGACCCGGTTGTACATTAATATGGTCGTGAGGATAGTTTTCATCCAATACGACACTCTTCGTCTCAATGAAGAGTTTGCCACCTTGCGCCATCGCATCGCGCGCGTTGACCACTAAATTCATGATGACTTGCTCAATCTGTCCTGGATCTGCCTTGACAAATGTCGATCTGGATTCGAGTGAAGTCTTCAATTCAATATTCTCGCCGATGAGCCGTTGAAGCATATTCTCCATGTTAAGGACCACCTCATCAAGATCGAGCACCCTCGCCTGAAGAACCTGCTTTCGACTGAAAGCAAGGAGTTGGCTGGTCAGCGCTGCCGCCCGACTTCCAGCCTTTTCAATCTCTTTAATCTCCTTGCGATGAGGGGCACCTTCTGCAAAGCTGCGCAACAGGATTTGGCTGTAACCGATGATGGCGGTCAACAGATTGTTGAAGTCATGGGCTACACCGCCTGCCAGTCTGCCGATGGCATCCATCTTTTGTGATTGAAGAAACTGTTCTTGTAGTTGTTTGTGTTCAGTGATATTGAGGTGAGACAGTACCGCTCCGCCTCGTTTGCGTGCAAGGGGCGTCACATTCATTAAGAACCAGTACTGATTGGCTTCTGAATGGCAGGCATATTCCATAGAAAATTGGGGCTGCGTACCATCGAGCACTGCTTGTATGCCGGCAAGAGCCTCCTTCGTGTCGGTTGCGAAGGGTCTCGATTTTTGTCGGCAGACTTCCAGATAATTTTGCCCAAGATCTGCCTGGAAAACCGGTATACAGTTTTCCTGATTAAAATTTTTCCAGGCTTCATTTACGGCAATAATAAATCCCTCTTCATCCAAAACCGCGATGCGCGCGGTCAAGGAACCCAGGACTGCGCGGTTAAATTCTTCGCTTTCGCGCAGGGCTTCTTCTGAATGCTTGCGCTTCTTTCGGTCTTCGGCTTCACGTAAGGCTCGGCGAACGGAAGAAGAGAGCCGAGATAACCCATTTTTTAGAACATAATCGGTTGCGCCTCTCTTTAAGGTCTCCACAACGATCTCTTCCCCGAGCGTTCCTGTGGCAAAGATAAATGGAATATCCGGGTGAGTTTCTCTGATGATGGCGAGCGCTTCGAGACCATTGAAGGAAGGCAGTGAATAGTCGGCAAGAATAAGATCGGGCGCGAAATCTTCAAGTGCCTGTATGAAGTCTGTTTCGGTTTCAACTCGCTTAGAAATAAATGCTATTCCGGCTCTGCGCAACTCGCGTTCCGCCAGTTCGGCATCTGCGGGCATGTCTTCGAGCATAAGGATGCGAAGCTCTTTGTCCATAACCTTCTCCCACGGCAATAACTCGACTCTAAATCGCGGGGGCTGATTAGAAATCGCAAGGCAAATAATTTTCAGGCAAACTTAAAGAGGTGGCTTATTCAACAACAGCCAGTAAAACCCCACTTCGCTGACCGCTTTGATGAAATTCTCGAATTCCACAGGTTTTACGATATAGCTGTTGACCCCTAGTTTGTAAGTCTCTACGCGGTCCCGGTCTTCAGCCGAAGAGGTCAAAACAACAATGGGAATCTGTTTCGTCCGTTCGTCGGATTTAATCGCGCGCAGCACTTCTATACCGTCCACTTTGGGTAGCTTCAAATCAAGCAACACCACTCTGGGGACATTCTCAATCTTACGATGATTGAACGTGCCGGTAGCAAAGATAAAATCCAATGCCTCTGCGCCATCCTTGACATGAAAAATTTTGTTAGCGAGGTTATGTTTCTTGAGGGCCCTGAGAGTAAGTTCAGCGTCGTAGGGATTGTCCTCGACAAGCAGGATTTCAACATCATCAACATTCATCATAATCTTCAGCCTCCTCTGGGAAGAGCAAAATAAAATGTTGCTCCCTCATTGACCTTTGATTCGGCCCAAACTCGCCCGCCATGCCGGCTAACAATGCGATTAACGATGGCAAGTCCAACGCCTGTTCCATCAAACTCATCTGCGCTATGGAGTCGCTGAAAGACGCCAAACAGTTTACTCGCATAATGCATGTCAAAGCCAACTCCGTTGTCCTGTATGCTGTAAATATTTTGACCATTCTCGACGCGACTCCTCACTTCGATAATCGCTGTCTCTCTAGGCGCTGTGAATTTGATGGCGTTCGAAAAGAGATTGACAAGGACTTGGCGCATCATTGTCGGGTCTCCCATAGCAGCGGGGAGCGAAGTCACATTCAACTTAATTACCCGAGCGGATTCGACAATCCTTAGTTCCTGGAAAACCGTTTCGGCGAGCCGCGTCATATCTATATTCGAGGCTTCAACCTGTCTTCGACCCAGGCGGGAAAACGTCAGTAAGTCGTCTATTAAGGCTCCCATTTTCTGCGTGTTGTTGCGTACGACATTGATTAAGCGGATCCCTTCCTCATCGAGCTTGTCCGAATGATCTTCGAGAAACATACGTGAAAACCCGTCGATGGCGCGCAGAGGCGCACGCAGGTCATGCGACACCGAATAACTGAATGCATCCAGTTCTTTGTTGGCAACTTCAAGCTTCCGAGCGTGTTGTTCCAAGTCAATATTGAGTTTCTTTATCTCATCTTCGGCTTGCTTGCGCTCCGAGATATCGTGAACCACGCAGTAGAGCAAGGCTTCAGTCTCCGACCAGAAGGCGCTCCACATCATAGTGACCAGTGAACCGTCTTGGTGGCGGAAGCGATTCTCAAATCCACTCACCACTATGCCAGTCTTGATCCTTTCTACCGCCAGATTGGTTTCAGCAACATCTTCCGTTATGACAAATTCGATAAAGGATTTCCCAACGAGTTCTCCATGCCTATAGCCCCACACTTTGAAACTTGCCGGGCTAACCTTAACGAATCTTCCATCTGCGTCAATCGAGCAGATCACATCCAGAGCGTTTTCAACGACCGCGAGTTCTTTCCGGGCTGCCTCTTTCAACTCCGCAGCCATGTGATGAAAGACTTTATCCAAATGGGCAATCTCATCATTGCCTGAAAGGGGCGAGGCAAGCTCTCTGCTCTCCGCTAATGCTTTGGCGTTTTCTGTCAGTATCAACAAACGATTGCTGATCCCATGGCTGAAGAGAAACGCAAACATCAAGGCGAGCAAGATGGCTGATGAGGCTCCGGCGATTAACAACCCATTGAAACGGTTCCATGACCGACTCACTGCCTGTAGTCGTACTTTATCCAGGCGCTCTTCTTCGACGAGAAATTCATCCATGGCGAGACGAAACTCATCCATAATCTGTTTCCCGACGCCACTCTTTATTACTTCGATTGCCTGGATCTTTTTCCCCGCACGAATGAGTTGATCAACATGCGCCATGCTCGCCAGTCTCTCTAAAGCCTTGGTGCTCATCACCTGAGCTTTGGCTTTCTGTTCAGGGTTATCCTGTACAAGCTCTTCAAGATGGGCAGCCATTCCTGGCACTCTCTGGGTCTCCTCCAGGTACGCATCCTCAAAAGATGGATTCTCAGTAAGGATATAACTGCGATGATTTGCTTCGGTACTGACAAGGTTCCCATATAAGGATTGGGTTTGCACAAGAACTACTTTGGAATGGATTGACCAGTTTTGTGTCTGCTCGTTTTCGCGCTTTACATCTGTGACAAAGAACACAAAAGCCAGCAAAAACAGGAAGGGCACTGAAATCAGCACCAGCCCTTTATGAGAGATCTTCCATCTCGGTAGTTTATAGACAGCTAGAGCCAATAAAGCTGTGCCTGCAAGTCCCAAGAATATCTGTATGGCTTTAGTGTTTGAGGACCTGCCTTGGGAAGCGATAGAGATTAAGACAAAAAAGCCCAGCACCATTATAGTCGCAATTGCTGGTCCCCATTTGCGAAGACCCTTGTCCGGATGAGGAGAATTCCGCCAGGCGTAAGAAACCATCACCCCCCCATAGGTCACAATACAAAACGCCGTTGGTACAGACATATAATTGCTGCCACGAATGGGTAACAGGCTGGTTATCGAGACAATGTAGAGCAAGAGCGATGTGAACCCGAGACTCAATGGAATGGTGTGAAAGATGGCAAAGAAGGCAAGTGCCTTGGGACGCAAGACAATCAGAGCAAGTGCAACACCATAACTGAAGAAGCAAATCGCCAGCACAAATCCGATGCTCCCAGAATTCGGGCGATCCCACTGGAGAAAGAACCTGGTATTCATACCAAGCGAAATCCTGG
>JANMSG010000305.1:0-1672 GCA_031389065.1 Acidobacteriota bacterium
AACCATGAATTTGAAAGCGCGCATGAATAATCTCCTATAAATTAAGGGTAGTTCTAAATAAGTGATGCTTGATCAATTGCCACCCGCTTTAGCTGGTGGATAAGTTGAGCAAAAGCAAATCGGCTTTAGCCAAGGAAAGGGAAAACAGCAAGACTCCATTCAGCTTTACCTAAAGCCGTTCTTTTCCCTTCCCTCTGACCACGAGCTGAAGCCCGTGGCAATTGATGACAAACAAATCAACAGCTTTACTTTTTTCGCACTACCAAATTAAGTTTGGCGTTCCGCCTGTAGGCAAATGGCACGAATCTGTCACTACTTCATCAATTCGTATGCGAAAAAGAAGCGACCAATTTGCATCAAGCCTTTGCCGTTTTCCGGCGGTGAAATAAACAGTGACCGCACAGCACCACGTTTGGTCTCTTTGATGGCTTTCACAGAGCCCACATACTTGCCTGTAGCTGCTTCATAGAACTTGACCTCTAACAAGTCATCATCAATTCGCTTTGAGCCGAAGACATATTGGCCGGATCGTAGTTTTGTATCGCCGACTACGATGGGCACTTGGGTCAAAAAGAAGTGTGAATACTTGCCGTCCGCAGCATAGCCTGCGGTTATCATCACAACGCCTGCGATGAATTTGCCTTGTCCATCGGTGACCCCTGATGCGGTGCGAAACTCTGTTTCGATGCGCTCTTTTTCAACGGGCGCGCGCGCCGGAATTACCGACTCTAACTCTTTTTCTGTAGTCTGTCGCCAGGCGGAATCAGCAGCCAGAGCGCAAATTGATGAAGCAAATAAAACCAATAGAGTGATGAAAGTTTTTCTCATAATCATTCTTGCGTACCGTCTGCAAAGCGTTACGCCTAACCTTTCTCCTTCGAAAATGTAGAGCAAACTGTTAGTTTGCGGCGTTTCCATCGTTTCAGGTTGCAATGCCATCTAACAGATTGCGCTACATCGAAGCTAAAAAACAAATCGCAAACTTGCTTGCAAGACGCGCGACTCAAAGGCTTGCGTTGATTTGCCGAAGGGTGATGTCTGCGAGAAAGTTCCGTCTGCTTGCAAAGCCAGCGAAAGGTCTGTGTTTGGCAGATAAAGATTTACGTTGTTGAAGGCGTTGAATGCTTCTATGCGAAATTGCAACTGGTTCTCGCCGTATACGGTGAAGCTACGCGCCAGGGATAAATCCACAGTCGCATAGCGTGGACCACGAAATGTGTTGCGCCCCAAAGTGCCATCGTCTCCCGGTCTAGGCTTAGGAAAGATGCTCGGTGAAAAGAGTCCGTTTAAGAAATCGCTTTTGCCGAAAGAATCCTTGATAGCGCCAGATGCGGGGGTGTTGGGTCTGTCATAAAAACCTCCGCCAACCGCGCCGCCCCCACCATCCGCGTTATAATCGCCGCCCGCACGAAACGAGGCACCATTCCACACCGAAAACGGACGACCCGATTGCGCTGTCACGATGGTTGAGATTTGCCAGTTGCGACCGAGCCTGCCAACTACATGATCATCTTTGAAAAACATCGGAGTCCAGATCAATGAGGTGGAGAATCTGTGCGGAATATCGAACAAGGAACGACTCCGTTCGCAGCGCAAACAGCCGATGTTTTGCGCTCCCTTGCCGGGCTCTGAATTGTCCGCAAATTGTCCAGATTGCGGTCATATCCTGGAC
>JANMSG010000604.1:0-11726 GCA_031389065.1 Acidobacteriota bacterium
GTGCCCTTTCCAAACCCGTTTGGGTGCAAGCTCATGCACCCGCACAATCAGCACATCTTCATAATGCGAGCGATTGAAAATCGTTATTATCCCTTTGGGCGGCACAACTTTGTGTACGCGCCATAAAAAATCATGCCAGAGTTCTTCTTCTGTTGGAACTTTGAACGACTCAACGCGACAGCCCAGAGGATTTACGTCGTCCATGACGTTTTTGACCGTTCCGTCTTTGCCGCTCGTGTCCATGCCTTGCAACACGATCAGCACGGAATTTTGTCTGGCGGCATAGAGCAATTCTTGAAGTTCTCCGAGTTCGTCTGTGATTTTGTCCAAGCGCTCTTTTGCCAGGTCTTCGGTTAATCCAAAGGTCGCTTCCGGGTCGCATTGATCCAGTTTTATTTTCGTGCCGGGTTTCACTTTGAAAGATAGCTTCATCAATTTCCCTCCTCAATTTTTTTCGTTTTCCAACTGAGCAAACCATTTTTCGACGGCCTGCTTGGTAATTCCGCGTGTGCCTTCAGCGGTGCTCACGGTTGCGGCAGCGGCAGCCTGACCGAAACGTGCCGCTTTCACAAGATCAAATCCCCAGATCCATCGCGCCAGCGTAAAGCCCGCGTGCACCGCGTCGCCCGCGCCTAATGTTGAATAAAGTGTTTCGATACTGGCGCCGCGCACTCTGTGAGGCGTTTGATTTTTCTCTTTCACCAAACAACCTTTCGCATCTGTCACAACGAGCGTTCCCTTGTAATCATCCCACAGATTCGCATCAACCCAAGCGCCTTCATCGGCGTTAATTTTGATCACATCAGGTTGCGCCTTTGCCCGCAAACAGTTCGCCAAAGATCTCTTTTCCGCATCAAGCGATACGACTTTTACGCGAGGTCGCGCCTCTACGATGATCCGGGCGTACAACTCAACAGCCATTTCGTTAGTCGCTTCCAGCAATGGCGGATTGCCCGCGATCAATAACAAATCGGTTGATATTTCGGACACCAATTCGTAAGCCTTCGCAAGTTCCCCTGCTTCCCACAAAGCGCGTGGGCTGATATTGAATGCTGCGCGATGAGCGGCCGGCGTGGAAGGGTCTAAAAGATCAACGCACAAACGCGCCAACCCTTTGATAATCAACGGACGAACGGCGACGCGCTGCAAGGCAGTCGTTTGCAATTCGTGAATGTAGCGACCTTCCGGGGAATCGGGGCGAAAGACGACAAGCTCAATATCGGCGTCATCATCTTCATTCAGAAGTTTATCCATGACGCGAGCGACGTTGGTAGCTTTGCCGCCAGCATAAATGCTCGCCGTATCGGGGCGCAATTTCGCGCCTGAACGAATCGTCACCTGGCGCTCATCGCCAACCATATACCCTTCCTCTTCATCACGACGAAAGTGATAAATCCAATCAACACACGGAGCGAATTCGAGAATCGTAACCTTCATAAAAAAGTAGGCAGTAAGCAGTAAGCAGTAAGCAGTAAGCAGTAAGCAGTAGGCAGTTTGACACCGCCATGCTTTTGATTTTGTCATCCAAAGTAGGCAGTAAGAGTAAGCAATCATTATCCATAAATAACCAGAGTTTGAAATAAGCAGTTACTGCCTACTGCCTACTTTCTCAATATTGCCGACTTAAAAATCTGAGCGCCTGATTCAAAGCTTCCTTTAATACAGCATCCGGTTCAGCTTCGTCGTGCAAAGTATCAACAGCAATGACACATGACTGAGCTTTGCCTGTCGGTTGCCAGCGCTTTAGCATACGCGGCGACGTAAAGCCCGCGAACACATCTATACAAGGTACACCGAGTGCAGAAGCGATATGCTGACCTGCCGAATCATAGCCGATGTAAAGATTGCTTTCGGCAATTAATGCAGCAAGTATCCCTATGCGACCTTGCCAGACAAAGACATCTGCATCAATCGTTTCTTCGCCTGGCAAAGTTTGAATGCTTGTTTCATCAAGTTCGATTATTTTGATTTTGCGACTTTGATAACTTGTGCGCCTGGCTTCTTCAATCACGGTGTTGGCGCGTTCGATTTCCAGATTGCCGAAGCCTTTGTCGAAAATAATCTTCGCGCCGTTTTCTATCAGACGACTGACCAGGTGTTTTTCAAACTCATCCGACAAACGTTTCAAAGGGTTTTCGCCGACGCCGAAATTGATTGCTACAACGGGGCGCGCATCTCCTTGACGCATTCGATTGACCAACAGGTCTGCCCATTCTGTGTCCGCCGGCTTGAGGCTCAAGCACGGCAGAGTTTTTTTCTCGCCGCCAAAAACCGCATTGAGCCAAAAGGAGGTCAGTTCACTCAACGAATGTGTCGTGCCATGCCCAAGTTCGCGGCTCGGAAAGAAGAGGTAATGATCAACAAGCCGCGCTTTCTCGATTGGCGCGACTCTATCTTGCGTGATGGCTTTTTGTGTTTGACTATCGGCATTTTGAGCGTCGTAAAAGTTTTCCGCAACCAGAGGCAATAAACCAAGTTGAGTTAAACGGCTGTCCGGGTCTACAATCACGAATTCCTCAGCCCTCAAACCCTCGATCAATTCGCGCACGCATTGCAAAACATCAAGCCAACTTAACAATCTTTCCGTCAGCGTCCCGGCTCTTTGATATTTAATTTCGGCGAATCGAATTCGCGCATCGCCACCAAACAACTCGGCAGCCTTTGAACCGCCGACGAAAACCATTTCGGCATTCGGAAACTCCTTTTTCAATCGCTCGATCACCACGCTGGTCACTGCTACGTCTGCGCCAATAGTCACGCGAGATAACACGACCATGCGTTTTATATTTTGCTTGTCTTCAAAGCTTTGACGGAATCGGCGAGTGTGTCTGAGCCGTTCGGCGCGTGCCAGCAGATCTACTTCGCGGAAAATGCCGAAGTTCGCAAGTTCTTTATCGAGCCTTACGCCGTGCTCCGTATTTCGACAAAAGTGAATCAATTGGGCAAAGACACGATTGTAAAGTGTGACGGCCTTCGGCTCAAACGAATCGGCAAGCTTTTCCACGAGTAACGTGAAAATGGCTCCTGTAGCCGATTTCGAGACTTCCGCGTTTTCCGATGAAGCAAACCTTGCGAGCCCGTCAAGGTGCTCGCGCAGATAATTGCCCGAGTTGTGAAACTCACTCAGGAATTCCGCAGCCAAGGTTTGAGGGGTGATTTCTTGTCGCTCCACTTTGTCCATGCCCGTTTTTGTGAGCAGGCATTATTTCATGATAGAGAATCGTCGGGCAAACACCCCGTCGGCTTTGCTCGAAGCTTGAGGGTGTTTCAATAGGGCTGTAAATGGAGTTGTTGAAGTAGGGGCAAGGCAAGTCCAAAGCCCGAATTGTGCGAAGCGCAATGATTATTAAAGAAACAAAAAAAATCCAAACTACTTTTTTTCATCGCCTTGCAGCGATTCGGGCTTTGGACTTGCCTTGTATCTACAAAGCCAAAATCAATTTTGATAGTCGGGCTTTGAATAGAAGCGACGCAGCAAATCATCCACGTCTTTCTTGCCTATAATCTCAAAGATGGTTACGGGAGGAATGCTTAAACCTTCAGCAAGCTTTAGGGTGGTTTCCACGTTGAGTGTGTTGACGACCGAAGAGAGTATCTTCGATAGCAACCCTTGATCAAATCCTGTCTGGCGGCAGAAATCAATCTGTCTTAACCCTCTTGCTTGCAGATGCTCGCTGATGAGCGCAGCCAAAGGAGAGCGGCGAATCTCTTTTTCTGAAGATGCGCCATCTAAAGATGAAGGTGTCGCGCCGTTTACGAAATGGGGGCTGGACTTAGACATCGAATTTATCCTTTATTTAATTATTTGTATGCCCTGATAAAGCGGTGATTTTTTAACTGCTTTGTGCCGATATATCTATATTCAATTATGTGCAGCGATGTAGCGCAAGTCGCTAAATGTCGTGCTATGTTAAACTACAAAACGCTGAGATTGCTAAATTTCTAGCGTCCTCCGCGCATAAAAAATGAGACAAAACCGGTAACTCCTAAAAGGCTTGTTATCTTGCTGATGGTCTTGAAAGTGTTTCCGGGGACGATGATGGTATCGCCCGTTTGAAGATAAAAATTATCTTCGGGAGTCGCTTTGCCTTGCAGCATTTTCTTGACGTTGACTTTCAAATTTTGCACATTGCCGAACGGGTCTTGGCGCAACACTGTGACGTTGGATGAACTGCCTGTGTCGGTGATTCCGCCAGCCGCCGTGATCGCATCAAAGACGCGCATCGGTCGCGTCATAATCTTGACGCCCGGTTCGCGCACATCGCCCAGTACACCGTACTTCGAGCTATTCGATTCAAGCAAAGAGAGCGTGACACGCGGTTCGCGTATGTACTCGGAGATGGAAGTCGTGAAATATTCCTGCAGTTGAGCCAGCGTTCTTCCTGCAACATTGACGTTGCCCAACAGAGGGTAATAAACCTGCCCAACAGGCGACACTGTAGTTTTTTCAACAGAGTCTTCGGGATGCTTATCAACGTGTATGGCCACGACATCGCCAGCGCCCAAACGATAGTTGTTATAGAACTGTTGATAGACAGAATTGATCTGCGCCTGAATCGCCGCTTCTTCCGCAGTGATATCGGCGCTTTGAGCGATAGCGTTTTTGTCGCTCAATGGTTTCGTTGCTTTGTCGTCTTTGTTTGATTCTCGCGATTCGTCTTTCTGGGTTTGCGCCGCAGATGACGATTGCGCGAAGGCCGGAAAGCTCAGAACCATCATCACGAAACAAGCCGTCAAAGCGCGCACAATAGAGGTTTTTGCGAAAATTAAGCTCATAAGTTCTGCCTCTTGCCTTTTAACTTTTGGCGTTATTACTACTGTCCTCCGCGACCGAACAAAACCGTTTTCACGGTCTCGAAGATGATGATCGCGTCCAAAAATAACGAGTGGTTTTTGATGTAATACAAATCGTACCGCAGTTTTTCAAACGCATCTTCGACAGAGTAAGCGTATGGAAATTTAATCTGCGCCCATCCCGTCAGTCCCGGCTTGATGAGGTGGCGTTGTTGATAATAAGGAATCACTTCGCTCAATTGCTCAACAAACATAGGGCGTTCGGGACGCGGTCCTACGAAATTCATATCGCCGCGAATCACATTGATAAATTGCGGCAGTTCATCCAGCCTAAGCTTACGCAAAATTCGACCAATGCGAGTCACACGGGGGTCGCTTTTTTCTGCCCATACGGGACCCGTGTCTCTTTCAGCGGTCACACCCATCGAGCGAAATTTGATGATCTTAAAGCTCTTGCCGTTTTTGCCTACGCGCTCTTGCGTATAGAATATGGGACCACGTGATTCCACTTTCACGGCGATCGCCACAAAAAACATAATCGGCAGAGAAAGCGCAAAGCCGACCAGTGCCAGAGTCAGATTCAGCACCCGCCTGATGTGATAAGCGATGTCTGTGGAGCGCGAGCCGCGAGCGAAAATCAACCACGACGGTCGCAAAAGTTCTGTCGCAATCTTGCCGGTCAAACGCTCGTAATAACAGGCGCACTCTTCGACTGCGACACGCCCGCTGAGGCTCAAATTTAATAGCTCTTCGGTTGGGAATACACCCGTTCCGCGTCGGTCTTCTAAAGCAACGACGATTCTATCAACATCGTATTTGGCAACCAGACTTGCAATGTCGTCGGTTACGCCGATAACCGAAGGATTGATTAAGCTTTTGCCGACAAGCTCCGGTTTGTTGTCAACAAAGCCGACGATATGAATTCCCGCGTTGCGTCGTTCGAGAGTGGCGCGCGCCGTTTCTACGGCTTGCGTCCCCGAACCTAAAATCAAAACGCGCTCACGAACACCGAGATTCGGATGACCCGAACCCCAGGCGACAAGAAGCCGCCAAAGAGCTATTACGACAAAATTAATGGCAACGGCGATCAGAAAGATGCTTCGATCTATCGCCAGTTTCGGAAATGCGTAGAAGAAAATCGAAAGCAAAAGGGTCGAAACACAAAGCGCTTTGATGAGGTTTCCAAAAACTCTGCGATAGCGGCGCGTTGCTGGCAGATCATAAAGATCAAAAAGGTAAAATGCCAATTGGATAACAATTGTCATCATCACAAACTTCATCCAGCCGCGATCCTGAAAAGTATCTGACCAGAGATAATCGTGATAGCGAATCGTTCCTGCCAGCATACCTATGGCAAAAAGAAGAATGCTTTCGGTGAGGACTAAAAAAACTCTTCTCATTTTCGTTCCTCCCCAGTTGCTTCATTCCCACAATGTCGCTCCAGGGATTCGAGAGTTAACTGATCTACTTCAAGAATCATTTTTTCCCACTTCCTAAAATTCCTTGATCGTTCGATACTTCCTGTTATAGCCGACCTTTGAAGGACTATTTTCCTCAGCTATTTTGCTTTGGATTTCTTGCGTTTATTGCCAGTCGCTTCTTCTTCAACCCGTGCTTCGTTGAGGACGATGCCGAGTCTTCGCTCTTTCGGAATCAATTTCAGCGCGGCAGTTACATCTGTGTGAGGGGTGCGCCCGGCGCGCGTTACCATCACTGTGCCATCGACTATCGAAGCGATTCTTTGCGCGTCTGCCGAATCAAGAATCGGCGGCGCGTCTATTAATATAAAGTCAAAATACTGCTCGAGTTCCTTAAACAATTGTTCAACCCGCGAAGAAGTCAAGACATCGGCAGTTACGGTGTTGGTCGAGCCGTTTTCCATCTTTCGCGGAGACATAACATAAAGCCCGTTGGGGTCCAAACGAATCGCCGCATCAACAAACCTGGAATTTCCGTCAACCACGTCTAGCCAACCGCATTGAGGATTGAGCTTGAGCTTGGCGCAGACAGTTGAACTTTGAATGTGCGCGTCTATGAGCAATACGCGACGTTCACCGGGTTTGGCCATCACCCAGGCGAGATTTGTTGCCACAGTCGTTTTGCCTTCGCCTTCTCTGGCGCTGGTGATGAGCAAGGTTTTTGTTTTCTTGTTCTGCCGCGAAGCCATGTTCAACAAACGCACAGCAAGCGTTCTGTAACGCTCGGCAGCCAAAACATCACTGCCGTTGATGGCAACAAGATGTGGCTCGACACTCAGGTTGCTGACCGTAACAACGGTGCCAGGCTCTGTGAATACCACAGTCGGTTTGGGAATCGGCGCGACTGCCAGACGACGCGGCTCGTATGACCAATCGTTGATTTGCGATTCGCGAGAAACGGCAGCGTCACGAAGCATAGGGATTTCATCTTCGACATTGAAGTCGGCGGGCCTTGCAGGGGTGTAATAATCAACCACGCTCTCTTGTAATGCCAAACCCAAGCCATAAACGATGTCCGACTGTGCGTCATCGTAGGTGACAGGCTCGGCTGTAGTTTGCGGTGAAGGGATTCTGGAAGGCTCCTTGCGCTCCGGTTGCCTGGCTTCTTCCTTCCAACTTTTCGCTAATGCTTTATAGACTCTACCCATATCAACAGACCTTTATTGCTGAATTATTTTGCCGACAGCTTATAATTTTTCAGTAATCTCTTTCGCGGAAATTTCTTTACAGCTTTTTTTCTCTATTCACTTTTCATCGAGAGATGAAGATGCGCGCCTTTCCGCTTATCGTACACGCCCGCGCCTGAAAAATTTCAGAGGCGCGTCCCAATCGCTGTCATCAAGGGGCTCGTTTTCCACCTTGGAACTCTTCTCTGTATCCCAACCTGCGCGACCCGTGACGGCGTTATCCGTTTCGCGTATGTAGCGAACATTGGCAGGCATTGCAGTCGCCGCTTCGGGATCTTGAGAGAAGCGCTCGAAGGCCTCTTCCACATCCTGCTCGCCGATGTTCAAGCCCATGGCGATCTCTGCGGCTGTCGGATAAAGCGAATAGTCAACAGGGGTGAGATCAAGGTCATCAGCAACTTGTCTGACGATTTGCGGCGTGATGGTTCGGCTCTCTTCGCTAAACCCTGTCAGCAGAGAGTTGTCGCAAATATTATTGATGATGCGCGGAATGCCTCCCGAAAGTTGATGAATCAATCGAACCGTTTCAGGCTCGAAGAGATTTTCGTTTTGCGCTTTGGCGACACGCAATCGCCAGCGTATATATTCGGCGGTTTCACGTTGCGCCAATGTTTTGATGGAGCATTTCAAACTGATGCGTTGTTTGAGTTGTCGCTGTTCAGGCTGCGCAAGCGATGCCTGAAGCTCAGGTTGACCGCACAAAATGATCTGTAAAAGTTTTTCTCGCGTCGTTTCGAAATTCGACAAGAGTCTTATTTCTTCAAGCAGATGCGGCGGCAACAGATGCGCTTCGTCTATCACCAGCACGGTGTTTAAGCCGCGCTTGTGACGGGTGACCAGCAACTCGCCCAGTCGTCTGAGCATAGCCGCTTTCGATTGTTGCGGTGGAATGCGAAATTCCGTTGACAGCAAATCGAAAAAGTCTTTTGAGGAGAGCAGCGGGTTGAAGATGTAGGCGGCGAGTATGGAACGATCCAGCGATTGCAGCATCGAACGCAAGATGGTGGTCTTGCCGGTGCCGACTTCGCCTGTGACCATGACCAAGCCTTTGCCGCTCTCTATGCCATATTGCAGGGTTGCAAAAACCTCCATCAAGCTATCTGTGCGAAACAGATATTTCGGATCCGGGGCTAAACTGAAGGGTATATCTTTTAGTCCGTAAAACTGCTTGTACATTCGCTTCTCCTAACTTTCTCCAAACTCATGAAATGTTGAATGAACCTTGAATTCTATTTTTTGCCAATCAACGAAAATAGACTGGTGACGATAAAAAATCCTGTCAGTGCAAAAGTTGCAACGATCGCTACCGCCGCTCCCATAGCCATTCGCCTGCTATTGCGCCGTTTTTCAAGGTCGCGCTCTTGCGTCGTCAACGTCTTAGGTATCGCAACAAGCATCGGAAGTTTCGTAAAATATTCGACATCCTTGACATCTTGAAGCGACGAAAAGCGGCGAAACTCTAATACAAAAGCGAAGCCGATTCCTGCGACTAAGCCTAAAAAAGTAGCGATCCCCATGAGCAATTTGCGATCCGGCGCGACCGGCAGTTGAGGCAAGTTGGCTTGGTCAAGTACACGGTACTGTTCAACCTTTGCATTGCCAATAGTTTTCTCTTTTAACTCGGCATCCTGTTTTTTAGAAATAATGTCTTTGTAATCCGATTTGAGTCCTAAATAATCTTGAGCGATGCGCGCAGCGTTCGGGTCACGACTTGCCGGAGTAGAAGCGACCCTGGGACCACCGCCTGTTGAAACGACAGCAGGGCGCGGCGGATTGGCAAGCTGGCGATCAACGGCGCGACGCGCAACTTCAAGATCAGCTTTCACCCTGGTGCGATCCGATTCGAGTTGACGCACGTCTCGCGCTTCTTGAGTCTGCACAACGGCTCCCGCATTCTGTTGCTTGAGTTCTTCGATTTGGCGATTAATCGCAGCAATCTTGTCATTGACTGCAAGTACACGCGGGTGTTTATCGGTTAGCTCTTGTCGGTTGATTAAATTGTCGCGCTCACCTTGCAGTTGGGCGCGTTGCGCGATCAAAGCGCCGTAAGCCGGATTGCCCGAAAGCGGCGAAGCCTTTTTCTGTTGCTCTACGACGGGGCGTAATTCGGCTATGCGTTTTTCGATTTCCGCGAGTTGTTGCTCAAGCCTGTATTGTTGATCCTTAAGATTTTCAACCGTCATGGTTTGATTGCGCTCGGCTTCAATATTGACTCGCGCTTGAGAAGCTCCCCGACTACCACTGCCGCCGCCGTTACTGGCGTAGGGCGAAGGAATCATAGGGGCGTCTTCTCGCAAATTCAAAAGCCAGGGATTTGCGAGTTCAAGCTCGTGCAATTTCGCCGACAATTCTGTAGCGCGTTGATTCAAAACTTCAGTTTCGCCCGAAGCCAGATTTTTCATGGCTTCGACATTATCGGCGATGAGTTGTTCGGCAAGTTCGGCAGCGACTTTTTGTGCAGTTTCAGGGTCTTGGTCGCGGTAAGATAGCATGAAAGCCTTGGTAATACTCTCTTGATTTTCGCTCACATCCAGGCCGATTTGAGTGCGCATATCGGTAAGCAAATCATCCAGGCGTGTGCCTTTATCCAATTGCTTTTTGAACAAACCGAATTTGTTTATGACAGATTCAAGGCGCGAACGGCTGGTAACTTGTTGGCGAATATTGCCGAGTTTTTGCGACAAATCGGGCAAAGATTTTTCTGATGAGCGTTCGCTTTGCGGTGAGTCAACCATAATGAAGGTGGATGATTCATAGATGTTCGGCAATAATTTAATAGCAATCGCTGAGGCAATCATCACAACCAATGCAGGAATCACGATGGCGAGTTTGTGTCTTCGTAAAGCTTTAAGATATTCTGCGAGGGAGCGGTGTCTTATGGAGTCCATACTTTCTTTCAATTCCTCAATGTATTTGTTTGACGCTCAAGCCTTCCTACTGCCTTAAAACCATAGGAAAGCCTGAAGTCGCCTCGCTTAGGTTAAAACACAAATAGAGAGCGCTTTCCAGAGTTTTGAAATACCACCTTACGACAAGAAATCAACCGGCGTTTTCCTGCGGCAAGTGAAAGTTGAAGTTGGCAGGTAAAAATTTTAAGTGTTGACAAGCCTACAACCCTATTTTATAAACGGCTCGTAATGGTTTTCTAGAGTAATCAATAACTTTTTCGGGTTAATGATTTTTGCATTCACTAGCATTCCGACGCTGCTGCCCCTTTATACAATCGAAGGACTGAAGCTTGAGACTGATTTGCTTGGACGCAAAATACCGTTCGGTCTCTTATCAACAGCGATATCATAAAGGGAATCTTCTATGTTCGTTCAAGGATCTTACACCTCTATTCCAGTGGAAATATCATTTCTCGAAAGCACCGACAGGTTTTATAGCCTTGCCTCTGTGCTTGATGAAATTAATGAAGGTGCGACGTTACTCAACGCAGAGGGCCAATTGCTTTGGCGCAATCGCGCATTTGATAAGTTGCTAGTGGATAACCGCGAAGGACATATGTTGGTCGCGGTGGTTATTGAATTTGCCAGCGAGTTTTATCATGACCTTCGCTTGGATCCTACGATGGCGACCTCAAGAGCCTATAGTGCCAACGTCGGTCGCGTCGAGCATGAGATGTATTTTTCCTTAATGCCGAAAGGCATGCTCGGACAAGAGAGCTTTTTGCTTTGCGTCGTCAAGCGTTTGGCTTCCAGATGGTCGAGCTACGAAGAGCAGTTGCGTCAGAGTTGGTCGCTGACCGAGCGCGAAGCCCAGGTTGCGGTTGAATGCCTGCGCGGCAAAAAGAATTTAGAGATTGCCGGTTTCCTCAAAATTAGCGTCGAAACCGTCAATAAACATTTAGACAAGGTTTATCAAAAAGCGGGAGTGCGCGGACGCTCCGAACTCGCTTCGCGTTTGCTCGATAACGCCCTGTAGAAAACTATTTTAAGGAAAAAAGTGAAAGCCGAAGAACGTGTGTTCTTCGGCTTTCGCTTTTTTGTCCCCCGCCTCTGATCCGATGACTAAATTGCCTGATGTTTCCTGCCTTTCATGCTGGTACCTTGCTGCAACATGGCCTGTGGATTTAGTGCTACCTTACCAGCTGGAATGTAATAATTGCGAGGTTGTGGGGAATTTGATATATTGCGTCTCGCTTTTGGCTGGCATCTTTCCCGACAGGCAGAAAGCCTGTTCCACAATTTCTTTAAGGAGACTCTACTATGTCCCTGCTCACGACCTTTCAGCGTTCTCTATTGTTGCTGCTTTTGCTGACCACGGC
>JANMSG010000349.1:0-4710 GCA_031389065.1 Acidobacteriota bacterium
CATTGCACTATGATAAAACGAGCAGCGCGGGATTTCATCACACGTTGCTCAAATTCCAAAAACGATGAGAGTCGTTTCGGTCTAACACGCGCAACCATTCTGCAGCGGCGCGGTGTAGAGGCAAGCCAAAGCTCCTGCCTGACATCGCTCCGCCAGAACGGATTTGAATAGGTGCTAGGTTTTAGGTGTCAGGTGTTAGGTACTAAGAAAGTGAAAGCTGACATCTAAGCAAACCAGGATAATAATAAATTTCTGAACTTAGTATTGTAATGCCTCAAAAACTGACACCTAAAACCTAACACCTCATTTTTTCCTGATGCCTGTGGCGGAAATCAATTCGACTTTAATTTCGCCCCAATTCGGTTCCGCTCTGATTAAAACAGGCAATCTCGCCGCATCGCTGGTCATATAAATCTTCAATTTATAGGGGTCTTTTTCCTTGCTGCCGCTTGCCGTTCGGGTGCTGATGATTACCGTGTCATACTTGCCTGTGCGGGTAATGATTTTTTCGCGTCCTTCGACTTGCGCTGTCAAATTGTAAAGTTTGCCGTCTTCAATCAAAGTGAATTGGCGCAAGTGATCTGGCGTCAAATCCATCATGCGAATCGCATAAAGCAGAGAAGCAAGATCATACGTGCTCTGCGGAATCTCTATCGAGCGCCCGTCTTCAAGCGTGGCTTTGCTATTTTTCTGGTCTAATACAATACTTCCCTGAGCGCGTTTCTTGCCTCTGCGGGAATTCTTTTCAGCGCGAAAAGGCTGGAAGGTTGCAGCATTGATAAACGAATCGTAATGGTCTTTAACCTTCAAGACCGTAAGATTGACCAAGCCTACTGATTGAGCCAACGCCGAAACGTGATAGGCGTCAACACCATCAAACTCTCTACGTTCTTTGGTCTCAAGCACCAATTCGCCTGCGACAATGAAGCTTGACCAGGAGACTTCATACTCTAAACGTTCGCCGACAATGAAAGGAGTTTCAACTTTTGCTGCTTGACGATCTGATGATTTGACGGCGTTGATTTGCGAAAAAGTTGAAGACCAAACGAGCGATACGATTGCGAAAGCACACATAAATCTTTTCAGCATCAAGGTCATGTACTCCTGTTTTGATTATTTTCGTAAAGGTTCTGATGCGCTGGGCGGATTTGGTGATGCCTGATTTTTGGTCAATAAAAAAGCGGAGCCGAAATTCGACTCCGCCTCACGATGAAAATGTATAGAAGATTAGTTGTTGTGTTGTTGAAGCTTGGTTGATGGTCCCGCGCTGTCGGTCGTCGAAAGAACTTTCGGTTGCACGATCGTCGGATTGAATTTGAAATATTCAGACGTTTCGTCAAGTGCCAATGGGCGAAGCGGATTTACAGGATTGTCATCAACGCGAACTTCATAATGCAGATGTGGAGAGGTCGAGCGTCCCGTGCTGCCTGCGCGTCCTATGATGGTGCCGCGCCTGACTGGCGTGCCGATTGCGACGACGAAACTCGAAAGATGCGCGTAATGCGTGGTCACGCCGCCGCCATGATCAACGATGAGTAGATTGCCGTAGCCGCTATGCCATCCTGCGAATTTTACAATGCCTGTTTGGCTTGCGCCTACAGGGTCGCCCCAAGCTGCTTTGATGTCAACGCCTGAGTGAAATCTTGCACCGCCTGTGAACGGGTCAACGCGATAGCCGAAAGAGCTGCCGATTTTTACGCTGCTGGCGATGACTGGGCGCTCTTCATATTTTGATTCGGGCTGTGTTGTCGCTCCTGTTTTGTTGGCATCTGCCGGAATCGAAATTTTGTTTGTAGTCGGAGCAGGCGTATCGTCGCCGTCTAAATTGCCTTCTGCCAATTGTACGCCGCCAATCATATTGACTGCTGCACCGGGAATGACAACCATACTGGCGCTCTTTTTAATAACAAACGGTGCGGGAGGAAGCACAGCATTTGCCGGCAGAATAATTGCAGCGGTCTCGGCTGGTGGTGCGGTGGTTTGTGGCGAATCGGCTTTCGGTTGTTGCGTAGTTGGCGAACCAACAATTTGATTGGCATTCGATTGCTGCGCTTGAACAAACGCCGCGTGGGTGAAAATTATAAGTGCGAGTAAAAAACTATTTCTGGCTTTTGCCTTCAAAACCTTCTCCTTATCTGACAAGACTTCATTCTGTTCTGAGGTCTCTTACATTTCTGAGAACTCTTACAATCAAACATTAAACTAATTATTATTTGGTGGGCATTACCTTACAGGACAGGCATATTATGAATTCGTATGGAGGATTGTCAATAAACTCAGTCAATTTAATTTCTTGTGAATTTCTTGCGAGCATTTGATGGATAAGCAAAGACGCCTCAGCAAGCTGTTCTAAAAAATCAAATCAGCCACTTGCAGTCCCCGTTCAGGGAGCTGTAAGTGGTGGATGCAAGCGCGGCGTTCGGCTATACTCTCCACTTTATTGGCAATCTGAAAACTACGATTTTAAGGAGGCAAAGATGAAAGAAGTCAGCCCGAAAGAAGCTCATGAGTTAATGCAAAACGACTCTGAATATATTTATCTTGATGTGCGTTCGACGATGGAGTTTGAAGACGGACACCCTGTAGGCGCTGTGAATGTACCGATTATGAACTTCACGCCGGGTTTGGGCATGACGCCAAATCAGGATTTCGTGCAGACGGTTGACGAGCAATTTCCGAAAGCCGCAAAGCTTGTCATCGGCTGCAAATCGGGCGGCCGCTCGGCACAGGCTTGTGTGATTATGGAAAAAATGGGCTACACGAACGTTGCCAATGTGCGGGGCGGATTTGTAGGCGCAGTTGACCAGATGGGACGTTTGATTGAACCAGGCTGGAGTATGTTGGATTTGCCTGTTGAAAAATAGTTTGAACCACCAGGACGCCAAGAAGGCTACATCGACAAATAAAATTAGGGGCTGGGTGCCGTCTGTCTGCGCAAAACTCTGCCATCAATCGCTACTCTCACCCCTGTTTTCTTACCCTTGTTGGCCTCTTGGCAGCTGGGAAAATTAACTCTTTAAGGCGAGAAGCTCCGAAACGGTCTTGAACTCGTAGCCCTGCTCTTTCAGTCCTTTGATGACTGAGCTAACGGCTTTCATAGATTCTTTGCGGCTGGGATACATAATGTGAAGCAGGATGATGGAGCCGGGTTTGGCGTTGGTGAGAACATAATCAGTAATCTTTTCCGCGTTGTTGTCTATTTCAGGGAAGGTCTCCGGTTCAACATCGAAAGTGATGTTCTTCTTTCCTCGTTTGGATAAAAAGTAGGGCAGGAGTAAGAACTTCTTGCAGTAGGGCGAGCGGAAATGAATCTCACCCGTGTAGCCCGCATTGCGTATCAGTCTGTCGGTTTGGTCTAACTCGTATTGAATGAACGAAGGCGTTTTGAAAAACATGCGCTCGTGCCTGTAGGAATGATTGCCGATTTCGTGACCCGCCGCAACGATCTGTTTCGTTGATTCAGCATTCTTTTCAATCTCCGCGCCAATCAAAAAGAAACTGGCTTTGACATGATTGTCTTCGAGAATCGAAAGAATTTCCGTCGTACCTTCAACCGTAGGTCCGTCATCAAAAGTCAGAGCAACGACCTTTTGTTGAGTCTCGACGCGCGGCACAATTTCTCCCATCAACTGAAAGGTTCTCGATTTGCTGACTTGCCAGAAAGCATAAAAACCTGCAAGAAACAGAAGCGTAAATATAGCTGTTACCTTTAAGCGTTTTTTCATTGAGATTTCCTCTTTGAGATTTTATGAAACAGCCGCCTCAGATGCCCGCATCACGTGAAAGGTTGGAAAGAATATTTTAGTTGTAGTTTGAAAACAAGCTCGTTGATATAATCTCGGCTATGACAGATCAAGTTTACGAAGGCACTTGGGAGGAAGTATCACGCCATGCGAACGAACTTGCGGGCAGGCGCGTGAGATTGACGATTCTTGACGAACCGCTAAATCCGCAACCGAATGAAGCTATGCTTGCGGTCTTAGAAAGAATCGCTGAGAGACAGAAAAACAGACCTGTAACGCAAGGCGACGATACACAAACTATTTTGCGCGAGGGTAGAGCAGGGAAGATGTTTGGTTATGAGTGCGACAAATAATTCAAGAGCAGTTGTTATTGATGCCAATGTCTTAATAGCAATTTGCGCGAAGGAAAAAGATAAACACACAGAAGCTGAGGCTGCATTGAAAGATTATGCTGCAAGCGGTTGGGTTTTTTACGCACCCAATGTGATCGTTGCCGAAGTATTATATGTGCTTTGCAATAAGCTTCAAAACGGCGTATTGAGCGCAACTGCATACGAAGATGCAATACAAGATTTTCAAGATCAAATGACAGTGATTTTTCTATCTCCACAAGGCGAAACATCACTAATAACACGCGCCAAAGAGATTCAAAACAGTTACGGCTGTAGCCGTCAATCGGATAGTATTTATATTGCTTTAGCGGAAGAGTTGTTGAATCTCGGAGCTACAGAACTTTTGACTTTTGATCGAGATATAATCAATCAAGTTGCAAAAAATGCTCCTTCGGTAAAAGTAAATCTGCTTCCTGCTTGAAGAAAAATAGAATATCACTAAGAAGCTGTTTTAAAAGTTATAGATTGAATGAATTTCCAGCACTTACAGGCAAGAAACGACCCAAATTATGTTTTGCTCACTTCCGTAAGTCCTTTGAAATCATTGAGCCTATTTTTACTCCCTGACTTTTAAA